>JAJFUT010000007.1 GCA_021372315.1 Methanobacteriota archaeon | reverse complement strand
CTTTTTTTTATTTTTTTTGGAGGACGAAGTCACGGACGACGGTCGATGAACGTCATTGTGTTCGATCCTTAGAACGAATGAAAAACATAGAGAAAGGGTTTGAAAGGTCTCAGAGCTTCGATGCCAAGTAGATCGGAAGTTCGAATCCGCTTATCGGTCCGACGTCGACCTGATATCTCGTCGTCCTTTCGATGTTCTTGTCGAGGGACTTTGCCAGTCCGGGTATGATCAGGACCCTCGAGCTCGCCTTTCCCGTGATCCCCGAGTCCATTATCGCCTTCATCACGTTCATCGGGGTGAGGTTCCTCGTCCCGACGGCATTGTCCAAGGTGTAGCCCATCGTATCGACAGGGACCAGGAACGCCTTTACGTCGGTGGCGGCGAATATCCTCTTCAGGATCGGGACCGTTATCGACGAATCGGCGGTGATCAGGATCGGAGATCCGTCGCCAGGCGTGTTCAGCTCGACGAGCTTTTCACCGCTCATCGTCATCATCGGGTCCGATTCGGCAAGCGATATCTTCAGTGCCGCGACCGAGTCGATCGTCTTGGCCAGCGCCCTGCTCAGCTTGGGGCATTCAGACGCCTTGCCCTTGCCCGCCTTGATGTCCTTCGCCATCTGGGAGCAGGTCTTTCCCATGCATTTTCCGCAGTCGTCCCCCGGCAGGTACATCTCGATCATGTCCGGAGTCAACTGGTATAGGTCTATCTCCTCTATCGCCATTGACTTTCCCTTCTCACATATCGAAATCGAATGTCATTTTCTTGAAGTCGAAGACCTTCTCGGGACATATGCGCACGCATCTCATGCAAGCCGTGCCGTTGCAGAGGTCCGACCTGACCTCGATTTCGAAGTCTTTTCCGTCCTCCTCGATGGTTATCGCCTTCTCGGGGCAGTCCTCCTCGCACTTGCGACAGCCGATGCAGCCGTCGAAGGTTGCGCACATGACGGTTCCTATGTCCCTCAGGATCTTCAGCCCATTCTTTCCCAGGACCGGTATGTCCCTGTCGACGAGCTTGATGACCTCAGCCTCGGTGATCTTGGCCGGCGGTTCCTGGATCCCGGCCATCTTCAGGAAGAAGTTGTATGTGTCTGCCGGCATCCCTTCCTGCCACATCCCGAGCTCTTGCATGTAGATGGTCTCGAAGACCTTGTCCAAAGCGAACATCACGTGGTTCGCACGGATCGAGTTCGCCTTGGTCTGCAGCACGTCGATCATGCCCGGGTCCCTGACGATATCGGTGGCCATCGCCAGCGACGTGTTCCCGACCTGGTAGATCTTCTTCGGGGTCGCGGGCAGGAGGCCGACCTTCTGGGCCTTCAATGCGTCGACGTACGTCCCGGAAGCGCCGGACATGTACATCGTGTCGAGATCCTCGAACTTCATGCCAGCATGTTCCATCAGCGTGAAATGGCCAGCCCTCATTGCGCCGAACGCCTTGGACGCCTCGAGGAAGTCCTTCTCGTCGATGAAGATGTCGTCCTGAAGATGTATCTTGCCGTCCAGCGTGGTGAACTTCGGAGCGCGGATATTGCCGTTCTCAAGTCCGAGGGCGATGGCGGCGACGACCCCGGTGCCGGTTATGCCTCTCGCCTTACCATGCATCATGCCCTCATCGACGACGTTGCCCGAGTTGATCTCTACGAGGTCGCCGTTCTGCGGGAGCATGTTGTCGTCCAGGACCTTGCATCTCCAGTACGATTCGAAGTCGATGTCCGATATTGCGCCGGGCGATGCGAGCATGCCGAAGTGGACCGATTGCCCCTCCATCGCGGGACCTGCGGCGGCAGAACCGGTATATATCTCGTCCCCGACCTTCAGCGCCATCTCGGCGTTCGTGCCGTAGTCGGTGACGAGGCAGTTCTCCTTCCTTTCCAGGAGCCCAGTCTTGTACATCATCGCCAAGGCGTCAGCGCCTATCTCGTGCGCGATCGACGGCGGTACGTACACCGGCGAGCTCTTCCCGATGTCGATCCCGACATCGTCGGAATTAATGACCTTCGCATCCCTCTTCTGATGTTCGACGCCCCTCTGCTTCAGCGCCCTTTCCCCGGCGAACGCCAGGTCCCTCAGCTCCATGTTCTGGAATATCGATAGCTGGATCGGGTTCCCGCATACAGCCAATCTTTCGATCTCGTTCTTCTTGATGCCGAGCATGCCGATGAGCTTGTTGATCGTGTCGACCATGAGATGGTTCGCGATGTCCTGGTTCACTTCGATGCAGAAAGTGAGATGGTCCATGACGTTGGCGCCAGGCACAGGGTGTCTGACCGTCATCGCAGTGGAGACGATCTGACCCGAATCCAGGTCCACGGCATGCATTCTCGTCCCGCTCGTCCCGATGTCTATTGAGATTCCATACATTTCTTCTACCCCTTTCACTCAATGGTCATGATCGCAGTGGTGCCCCGCCTTGTGGAGGTGGACATCATTGGTGAGGCCCTCCAAGACCTCGTCCAACGATCTCTCCACCTCCTCGTCCTCAAGGTTCAGTACCGCTGCCATGATCTTGATCCTGCCTCCGGTCACGACGTCCTCCACGAGCCCGTCGTTCCGTTCTACCCCTAGACCCACATCGACAACGCTCAGCTTGTAATAGCCGCCGTTGACCTCCGCGATAAGTTTGACATGACCGATGAGGGCTCCCTTGGATTCCATGTTCTTCGCCCAGGAGATTATGAACCGCTCCAGGGCAGACCTGAACACATCCGCCGGTATCCTCGCCTTCTCGAGATGGAGCTCGGCTCCGTGGCTTCCGGCCCCCGCCAGCTCTTTGGAGTCTTCGCTCATTCCCGCGCCCCCATCTTCTCGAACAGTATCGATTCGATCCTGTCCACGCCCTCACATCTCTTGGCGCTCATTCGAACGAGCTCGACCTTCGGGTTGAGGCCGATCACGAGCTCCTCGACCGTCGCCACCTTCTCGTCGTTGACAAGGTCGACCTTGTTCACGGCGACGATGTCGACGTCCTCGATCTGTCTCCTGAAGAAAAGTCCAGCCTCTTCATAGATCTTCTCCGCCCTGTAGGCGTCGACGACGCAGATACCGAGCTTCGCTTCGTACTCGACCATGGATGTCCTGATGATGGTGTTGATCTTCGAAGGCAATGCGATCCCCGTAGGTTCTATGAAGACGGCGTCGGCCTTGTAGTCGTTCGCGACGACCCGGAGCGTGTTCTGAAGGCTTCCGGACAGGGAACAGCATATGCAGCCCTCAGTGAGCTCGACGCTGTTCAGTCCGTATTGGTTAATCAGCGCCCCGTCGACGCCGACCTCGCCTATCTCGTTGACGATGATCGCCGCCCTGCGTCCCTTTGAACCGAGACGTTTTCCTAGCTCGATCATCAACGTCGTCTTTCCGCTTCCCAGAAAGCCCGAGATAAGGCAGATTATCATCATTGACCGATGGCCTTGGCCTCAATAAATAATTTCTGTAAAAAATACGACGCTGGACAATGAGAAATCAATGACCGAGGCGGGGTAAGTCCGTTAACACTCCGGAAACCGCCCTCAGCCACTTCCGCCGAACGTGCTTTCGAGGCTCGACGAACCGATATTCCCGGCCTGCTCGCTTCTCACGACCCTTATCGTCCGGCCGATCGTGACCGTCATCAGGTCCTCGGCCGCCAATGTCCTGACACCGCTCTCATCCTCGATGTACTTGGCCTGTTTCCCCGCGCCGTTATGGATCAGCTTCGCGCCGAAATGCGTCAGTATCGTCATCTCCGGCCTGATCCGCTTGGTGATCTCGGCCGCATCCTCCGTGCAGATGTGGTTCGGCACCCTGGAACCGAGCGGTCTTGTGAGCGCCAAGATCAATATCCTCGCGCCTTCATGCGCCTTGACCACATCATCGTCCAGTTCGGTATCGCTCATATAAGATATGTCACCAGTGGACGTCTTGAGGATGAACCCCACTCCGGTCGGGTCGCTATGCTTC
>JAJFUT010000110.1 GCA_021372315.1 Methanobacteriota archaeon | reverse complement strand
CTTTTCGTCTTGCCGACCGAGCTCATCGCGATGAGAGTGACCTTCTCCTTCTTGGCCGCCTTGAGTATCATGGTCGATGGCTTTCCAGGTTCCGCAACGACCTTCACATCGATCCCGGCATTGGTCATCTTAGCTGCCAAGGCATCGAGCATAGCCTGCTCCTCGGAAGTAGGTTGGTCCCCTACGTTGACAGCGAAATAGAGCACTGCCTGTCTCATGCCATAATCCTTCATACAAATGACACAGTCGACCTGGTCCCCGGACTGGATGCCGAGGTCCACTGGCACAAGGACCTTATCGAACAACATTGCAGTTCACACTATGCATCTCATGATATAATTAAAATGTCAGTCGAGAAAAAAGACAGGCAGACCCGAAGGTCTGCCTTAATACCCATGGGGGAGGGGGATATAAAGTGAACTTCTTTTAGCATAGAGGTGAATCCAAGAAGAGGTCCATCTCGTAGGTGGAGTTGGTCATCGTACCGTCCACCATCGCGATCCTCGCGCTGAGCTTGTTCTTCTCGACGATTATCTGCGCGTTCTTGACGCGCGATTTGAACATGGATATCCTCTTGCCGGTCTGTGTCAGCATTCTCTCGCTACAGAATATCATTCCAGCTTTCTCGAGGATCTTGATCTTGCGATAACAGGCCGCTATCGGTATCCCTAGCTTCTCGCTCAGTTCGAAGGCGGACCTCGGCTTGCTCATCGTCGCCAGTATGATCTTCGCGGAGTACTCATCTGTGATGAGCCTAGATGTCTCAAGTGCCTGCATTTTACCAACCATTTATGAACAAACTTAGATAGAAGATATATAATTCGCTCGGGGTCAGAATCATTTTTGATACGAGTTTAAAACAACTTGAGAACATCCCACCCAGCTAGTGAGGGTCTCTCTTTTCGAACTTGATCAAATGACTATATTCCAGCAAATAGATAGTGATAGGAGGCAATGTTTCAAAGCCCCGTTCATCATCTAGCTCTTCGATCGAATTGAGGTCTCATCAGGTCTTCCCGGGAGCGAGGATCACCAACGACAGGTGCCTTTGGCTCGAGAACCAGGAAACGATAGTGATAGCAGACCTTCACATCGGCCTCGAGAGCGCGCTGGAGGCCGACGGACTTCACTTCCCGAGGTTCCAGACCGAGGACATGAGGGAATCGCTCATCGAGATCGTTGACAGGTACTCCCCCAAGCGCGTGGTCATCCTAGGCGACCTGAAGCACGACTTCTCGAGGAACGTAGGGCAGGAACTGGCCGAGGTCACGAGCGTCCTATCGCTCCTGAAGGAATCGGCCGAGGTCTGCCTGGCAAGGGGCAATCACGACAACTACCTTGTGAACATCGCCTTCAAGCTGGGGATAGAGGTCGAGGACAGCTTCATCATCGGAGGGATCAGCATGATGCACGGGCACACGAGGAGCGATGAGAGGCCTCTTGTCATCGGTCATGAACATCCATCGGTCAAGGTGTTCGACGAGGTCAGGGCATACGTGAGACTGCCTTGCTTCCTTCATTTCGAGGGGGAGAGGGTCCTCGTACTCCCAGCCTTCTCGCCTTTGGCTCCGGGAACCGATTTCACGAGCAGCTACGGGAGCAAGGCCTTCTCGCCGTCGCTTCACGACGCCGACCTTGGAAAGGCCAAGGTCTATGCATGCTCTGAGATCGGTCTGCTGCCGCTAGGCGACCTGGACTCCCTGTCAAGCTTGAGGGAGAGGCATCATCGCGATTGATGCGCCCGGGTTGATCTTCCGGCTCAGAGTTCCATGAGGGTGAACTCCACGCCACTGGTAATGATAGTGCTGATGTACATCTTGATGCTGTACCACGCTCCTACCACATATTCATCCAGATGAATGAGCAGGTAGTCACCATCTGAAATTGCACCATCATTATTCGCATCGACCCTCACGATCTCGATACGAACGTCTGTTATGATTCACGGTTCGTCGAATCTGTGGAACCCGACATCATCTCCCGCTAGGAAATAATTGACAGATCGTCCAACGCGCCTTACACGGAAATTGCTCGTAAAAGCCAGATATCCCATTCTGCTGGTCGATGGACCGTGTTGATCGCATCGACATACCATTTCCCTTCGATCTCGAATTGTAACGAATAGAGCACATCGGCATGGGATTCGTCTGGGGTGTATGATATTATGACATTCATCTGCAATGCCGACCATCCATCGATGATCACATCATATTCGTTCTCAAGAATTTTCATCCTAGCATCTATCGCGTCTATGTTGACTCCATCAGATTCATAGATCTTTTCAATCTTGAAGATGTCGACATCGGTCATCGAATTCTCGACCGATTCCCTCAGATCGATATCATCGTCGAAATAGTACATCGATCGATCGATGAAATCGCCATAATCGCCTGAGCTGAGCGCATCGTAGAAATCTATCGTAACACTCTCTGGCGTATCTTCTTGGTCTATCGCCATGAACAGGAACATCGGAGTTCCGGCCAATAACAAAGTAATGGCGACAACGACCGCCGTTACCTTGAGATCGCTCTCCTTCTTTTCCTCTGGTATGTCCGTCTCTGATGACAATTGCTTCCCCGAATAACAACTAATTTTATCATATCTTAAAAGTATCTCAGATATTCTCGTTTTTAAATCAATTCCCAGGTGGTCACAGGACTATCAATTTATTTTGATACGGATCCCATCCAGTTTGATGGAACTCTATCTCTTTCTCAGCCTCGTCTCGTCCCTCTCGCTGAGCGGCATCAGGCCGACGGTGTACTCTCCCTTCTTCATTCCGACCGCGTAGGTATGGACCTCGCGGGCTGGACCGGGCTCGGAATACACGGGTTCCATGGCGATAGTGTTGGTAGGGCAGACGTCAACGCACGTCCTGCACTGTATGCAGCGCACACGGGTTATCGTCTGCGTCTTCGCCGCCTTGTCTGTCACGATCGCCTTCGTAGGGCAGTTCTTCTCGCACAGGCGGCACCAGATGCACCTCTCCATGTCCCATACGACGCGTCCTCTATTGTTTGACGGTATGTCCGTCCTTTCGAAGGGATATCTGACGGTGTCAGGCTTCGAGAGGAGGTTCTTCAGGCTGGAAACGATCATCGACATCTCATCACCTGTCCGTGCAGCATATGCAGGGGTCGACCGAGACCGTTATCGGTCCGACGTCCGCGACCCTGGCGCCCTTGATCATCGCCGACACCGCCGGTACGTTCACGAGAGCAGGCGTCCTGAGCTTGATCCTGTCAAGCTGGACCTCGTTCTTACCTCTCACCCAGTACATCAGCTCCCCGCGGGGGGCCTCGACCCTTCCGTAGGCGTCCGCTGCCGGAGGGTTCCCTTTCACGGCGTTCAGGAAGGGGCCGTCCCTCATCAGGTTGATCCCCTGCCTGATCAGGTCCACCGACTGTATGACCTCGTCCATGCGGACCATCGTCCGCGCGTAGCAGTCGCCCTCATCGTAGTATATCGGCCTGAACTTTACACCGTTCACGCCGTATCCGTCGAAGCCAGTGAGCCTTATGTCATGCGGAAGCCCGCTCCCGCGGGAGGTAGGTCCGACGGTGCACCAGTCGAACGCCGCCTCCTTCGATAGGACCCCGACGCCGATGAGCCTTTTCCTCAATGTCCTGTCCTTCCTCACGATCGAACGAAGGTCAAGCAACCTCGGCTCCAGGCGGTCCATCGTCTCCCCGATGTCCTTCAGGCCCTCGTAGGTCACGTCCTTCCTGATGCCGCCGATGGCGTTCATCGAGTAGTGCACCCTTCCGCCAGAGATGCGGTTCACGAGGGTCATGACCTCCTCACGTTCTCTGAAGAACTGCATGAACATGTTCTCGTACCCGACCGTCTCGGCGATATGCCCCAGTGCCAGTAGATGGCTCGTGAGCCTCTGGGCCTCCATCATGATCATCCTGACGAGCTTCGCGCGCTCCGGCGCCTCGATGCCGAACAGGCGCTCCATCGTCTGCACGTAAGCGGAAGAGTGGTGGAACGAGCAGATGCCGCAGACCCTTTCGCAGAGGAACTGCGTGCGCTTGAAGTCCTGCGCCATAGCGTATTCCATGCCGCGGTGGTTGTAACCGAACGACATCTCCGCCCCGACGACGACCTCCTCCTCGACCTGCAACTTGAGATGGAACGGCTCGAGGAACGCCGCGTGCTGCGGGCCGAACGGGATGACAGATGTCCTAGACATCCTTGGCCACCTCCTTCCTCGGCTGCCTCAAAGGGTTCTTAGGGCTGCTCGGGTCCAGGAGGAAACCCCCTGTCACCCCGTTGAACTTCAGGCCGTACATGTCGATGATCTCCCTCTCCATGCAGAGCGCGCCAGCGTACAGGTCCGCGATCGATGTGATGTCGTCATCCTCGTTGACGACGTATCTGTGATCGACGATCGCCCCTTCGTGATGGAACACATAGATCAGATCGTATGTCCCGTCCCTCCTGTCCGCGGCTATGACGTCGATGAGGCGAGGCCTCGGCGATTTCAGGGACATCCTTTCCAGCTTCTTTCTCAGATCGATCTCCGCCGCGCTCATCTGTCTGCCTCCTCGACCTTCTTCTTCCACATCCCTATCCCCTTCACAACCGCGTCCATGATGGCCTCGGGCCGGCAGGAGCATCCGGGGACGTAAAGGTCCACAGGTATGACCTTGTCCACGCCCATGCAGACGTTGTAACAGTCTAAGAAAGGCACTCCGTTCGACGCGCAATCCCCGCAAGCTATGACGAGCTTGGGGTCCGGCGTCTGGTTGTATAGGTTTATCAGCCTCTGCTCGGACTTCTTCGTGACCGGCCCCGTTATCAGCAGGATGTCGGCATGCTTCGGGTTCGCCTTGTTCACCATGCCGAACCTCTCCACATCGTACCGTGGGGTCAGCAGCGCCCAGACCTCCAGGTCGCAACCGTTGCACGATCCCGTGTCGAAGTGCAGGATCCACGGGGACCTCGTCGCCGCATCCTCTCTCACCAGATCGCCCCCGAGACATCGATCCATAGCAGCACAAGATTTATGATGGTCAGGCCCAGGCCGAACGCCAGCGTCTTGAAGACCATGTCCCCCCTCGTCGTCCTGGCGGTCGAGTTGTCTATCAGGACCGCAAGGAACACGAACACCAGCACGATGAGCGATTTTCCCAGCAGGGATATGACGATATCGTCAGCGCTGAAGAACAGAGTGATGATGCCGAACACGAACGCCAGCTCGAACCAGTGGCCGAGCTTCAATAGCCCTAGGTACGTTCCAGAATATTCCACATAGACACCGGAAACTATCTCCTGGTGCGCAGTCGCGATGTCGAACGGGGACTTCTGCATCGTTATTAGCACGACAGGGACCATCGCTATCAGTGCCAACGGGAGAAGGTACAGCAGGTTCTCTCCGAAGGCGTCCGAAAGGAACGAACCGTTCTGCCATCCGAGGATGAAAATGACGAGGAAAAGGACCGGCTCGTAGGCCAGCACCTGGAGCAGCTCGCGCTGTCCGCCAAGCTGTCCGTAAGCCGACCTCGAACTGAACGCACCCAATGCCAACGCCAGGTTCCCGGCCCCGCTGACGAAGAACGCGACCAGCAGGTCCCCTCCGGTCGCGAACACTGCGAACGCGGTGAACTGGAGCAGGACGCTCGCCGCCGCGAAGGACACCTGTGCCTGGTTGACGGCCCTCCTCTCCTTCCCGAACAGCTTCCACAGGTCGTAGAACGGCTGGAGCAGCGGCGGACCGACTCGATTCTGCATCCTGGCCGTCAGTCTTCTGTCGATCCCTAGTAGCAGACCTATCAGCAGAGGGACGGCGATCAACATCGCCAGTCCGGTGATGGCATCGGTCATGCCTCCACCCCCATCTTGATGTATGGGGAGAGGAGCAATATCATTAGCACTATGAGCGCGATCGATTCGGACGCGACGATCGCCAGTCTTTCGACCCTCTCGTCATAGAGATAGCTCCCGGCGATCTCCGCCTTCATCGGCTCCCCGCACGAGTACTCTGTATCGAACTCCTCCTTCTTCGGTCTCGCGTAGAACGCGAAGAGGACGAAAGAGACGAGGACGACGACGAGCAGCCCGAGCACAGGCACCGATCCCGTTCCGGTCGTCACCGTCCCCCAGATGTCCACGTCAGTTCCAGAGGGAACGAACGGGTCCACAAGTTCCGAAAGGACCAGGGAGAACGCGGCTGTGAGGAACACGCCTGCAGCTATCAGGGAGAGCATGGTCCAGGTGAAGAACCCGTTCATCCCCGCTCCCTTGAACTGTTTTCGCATCGTGCCGCTGGAGGTCATGTACATGCGCCCGAGCCATTTGCCGTAGTAGACGGTCGTTGCGCCGAAGCCCACCGCGAGCAATATCGCCGCCATCGGCATCTCTATGGCCGCTTCGGACAGCATCCATTTGGCGATGAACAATCCGAAGGGAGGGAGCAGGATCAGGAAGGTGCCCGTGTAGATCGCGAAGGCCGCCAGGGGCATCCTCTGCCTCAGCTCCTGCATGTCCTCGATGTCCTCGCTCCCGGTCTCGTGCTTCACCGTGCCCACGGCTAGGAACAAGAGGCCTTTCGCGATGGCGTGGAACAGCAGTATCAGAATACCGGCCGCGACGGAAACCTCGGTGGCGATCCCCGCGCAGACGAATATGAGGCCGAGGTTGCCGACCGTGCTGTAGGCGAGCACCCTCTTGGAATTGCTCTGACGCACCGCGAGGATGCTCGTGGCCAGGAACGTGAACCCGCCAAGGACGACGAGCCCCCATCCGAGATAATCGTAATAGGACCAATAGTGCCATAGTCTCAACATCAGGTAGGCCCCGAGGTTCACCATCGTCGCCGAGTGAAGCAACGCAGAGACCGGGGTCGGGGCGACCATCGCACCGACGAGCCACGATTGGAACGGTATCTGGGCCGATTTGGCCATGGCCGCGATGATCAACAGCGGAAGGGAGACGACGACAACGTCCGTCATGAGGTCCGGCCTCATCTCGCTCATCTCCAACGTTGGGAAGTCCTCTATCAGCAGGACCATGGCCATCGAGAAAGCTAGCGCTCCGATCAGGGTGTATTTGAGCGCCCTTTCGGCCGAGACGTACGCACGAGGCGTCCCGTCGTGCGAGATCAGCATGTATGAGCACAGCGTGGTGACCTCCCAGAAGAAGAACAGCCACGTGAGGTCGTTGCTGATGACAGCTCCGCTCATCCCGGAGATGAACAGGAGCATGAACGCGAAGAACCTCCTCTGCTTCTTCTCGTCGGCCATGTAGCCTAGGGCGTACACGCAGATGATCGCTCCGACGATGTTCGTGATGAGGAGCATGACGATGGC
>JAJFUT010000102.1 GCA_021372315.1 Methanobacteriota archaeon | reverse complement strand
TACGCGGAGCACGGCTTCCGTTCGAAGTCCATAAGCGTCATAGAGACAGGCAAGTTCGACTTCGCGACCTTCGACAAGAAGCTCAAGGAGAAGGGGTTCGAGCTATCGCCTGGGTACGGAATGGTCAAGGAGACCTCGTTCCGCGTCGGGCACATGGGCGACCTCACCACATCAGATATTAAGGACCTGCTAGATGTCATGGACGTAGTACTGGAGGAAATGAAATGAAGATCCTTATCACGGACGAGCTCTCCAAGGAGGGCATCGAGATGCTCACCAAGGACAAGACGATCCAGGTGGACGTCAGGCCGAAGATCTCCCAGGAAGATCTCCTGAAGATCATCGGCGATTACGAGGCTCTCATCATCAGGAGCGGGACCAAGGTCACCGCCCAGGTCATCGAAGCTGGCACCAAGTTGCGCGTCGTCGGAAGGGCTGGCGTAGGCGTCGACAACGTCGACGTCGAGGCGGCGACGAGGCGGGGCGTGCTCGTCATGAACACCCCGTCGGCGAACATCGTGTCAGCATCGGAGCACACCATGGCCATGATGCTCTCGTGGGCGAGGAACATACCATGGGCGGACGCCTCCGTGAAGTCCGGCAAGTGGGAGAGGAGCAAGTTCATGGGCATCGAGCTCAGCGGCAAGACCCTCGGCATCGTAGGCATCGGCAGGATCGGGGGAGAGGTCGCGAAGAAGGCGAAGGCCTTTGGCATGAAGCTCGTCGGGTTCGACCCTTACATATCGCCTGAGCTGGCAGTGAAGCTCGGCGTCAGGCTGCTTCCGCTAGACAAGGTGCTGGCGGAGGCGGACATCATCACGATACACGCACCCCTTACGCCGACGACCTACCATCAGATCGGCAAGGCTCAGTTCGAGATGATGAAGCCGACCGCGGTCATCGTCAATTGCGCGAGGGGAGAGATAATGGACGAGGACGCCCTCATCGAGGCGCTCGAGACGAAGAGGATAGCCGGAGCTGCGCTGGACGTCTACGAGAAGGAGCCCCCGAAGGGATCGAAGCTGCTCGAGCTGAGCAACGTGGTCCTCACGCCGCACCTTGGTGCGAGCACGAAGGAGGCGCAGGACAAGGTCTCGATGGAGATGGCCGAGCACGTCAAGCTCTTCCTCGTCGATGACAAGATCACCAACGCCGTCAACGCTCCGATCAGCAAGGTCGACCCGAAGGTCGCGCCCTTCATACCTATCGCCGAGAGGCTAGGCTCGTTCTGCATGCAATTGATCGACGGTCCGGTCAAGAAGGTCGAGGTCGAGATGCACGGGGAGATCGCCACCCTGGACACCAGGATGGTCACGGTCTCCGCACTGATAGGCGTCCTTCAGAACGTCACGGGCGAGACGACCAACGTCATCAACGCCAACTCCATAGCGAGGGAGAAGGGCATCCAGATGGTCGAGTCGAAGATCGACGAGGCCGGACTGTTCACCAACATGCTCGTGGTCCGCATCTCCAGCGAGGGAGTGAAGCACGAGGTCAGGGGGACGGCGTTCCCATCCGACCAGCCCAGGATACTTGGCGTCGACGAGTTCGACCTGGACATGCCGCTCGAGGGCGACTTCATACTGACCAAGCACGACGACATGCCCGGCATGATCGGGAAGATCGGGAACGCGCTCGGGTCCAGGAACGTCAACATCGCCAGGATGGGCGTGGGCCGCGAGGGAAAGCTCGGCCGTGCATTGATGCTCATCTCGGTCGACGACCCAGTGGACAAGAAGATCCTCGAGGAGCTCAGGACGTTGCAGAACTTCAACGAGGTCCGCTACGTGAAGTTGAGCCGCCCCAAGGACTACATGAACATCTGATCATCCAAACACCTTCATCTCATCTTTCCTATTTTTCTTGTGACAAAGTTATTATCGCCACCGGAGATTCAGTGCCATGAAGTTCATCTCTGTGGTCGGGGCTAGGCCGCAGTTCGTCAAGGTCGCGCCGGTCCATGTCGCGATGTCCGGCAGGCACGAGCATATCATCGTTCACACGGGGCAGCATTACGATTACAGGATGAGCCAGGTATTCTTCGAGGTGCTGAACATCCCTGAACCGAAGTATGACCTCGGGGTCGGTTCCGGCACACACGGTGAGCAAACGGCCAAGATGCTCGCCCTCATCGAGGACGTTCTGATCAAGGAAAGGCCCGACTGCGTCATCGTATACGGCGATACGAACTCGACCCTCGCGGGAGCCCTGGCCGCCGTCAAGTTGAACGTACCGGTCGCACATGTCGAAGCAGGGCTAAGGTCCTACCGGCACGCGATGCCGGAGGAGATCAACAGGGTGCTGACGGACCATATCTCCAAGGTCCTATTGTGCCCCACCAGCGTGGCATCATCCAATCTGGCGAAGGAAGGCATCGTCAAGGGGGTCCATGTCGTGGGAGACACAATGGTCCAGTCCCTCATAGAGATAACGCCCCGTCTCGACCCGTCCGTCCTCTTCAGATATGGCGTCAAGGAGAAAGGGTACGTCCTGGCAACTATACACAGGCAGGAGAACGCCGATTCCAGGGAGAACATGTCCGAGATCGTGGAGGCGATGCTGGACCATGCTGGGGACATTGTCCTGCCGCTTCACCCGCGCACGGCAAAGAACCTAACGGCCTGGGGGATGATGGACCGCCTGAAGGGTGCAGGGAACGTCAAGGTCGTCGAGCCGATGGACTACGTCACGTTCACGACGATGGAGAGGTTCGCGTCCCACATCATGACCGATTCAGGCGGGGTCCAGAAGGAGGCGTACTTCTTCAAGGTCCCGTGCACGACCGTCAGGGACGAGACCGAATGGGTCGAGACACTGGAGGGAGGATGGAACGTCCTGGCCGGGGCCTCGAGGAAGAGGATCGCGGTCTCAATGGCGCGGCCCGTCCCGATGTCCCCCCAGACATCATACGGCGACGCCTCGGTGAGCTCCAGGATCGT
The DNA here is from genome assembly GCA_021372315.1 of Methanobacteriota archaeon. Taxonomy (GTDB): domain Archaea; phylum Thermoplasmatota; class Thermoplasmata; order Methanomassiliicoccales; family UBA472; genus MVRC01. Next base: position 6,964 of record JAJFUT010000102.1, on the reverse strand, counting down.
AGACGTTCTGGAAGGGGAGCTAGAGTGAGCGGATCACAACTTCTCCATGACGCTCTCCACCTTCTTTCTCATGGGCCTCTCGTCGCGCCTGTCATCGATCTTGATGTAGGTCACGACCCTGTCCGACATACTGGCGACCCTCTTATGACACAAGGAAATCGTTGCCATGACCCGGTCGTGATCGCCCTGCAATATCGTTCCCATAGGGGTCAGCTCATGATCGAGCCCTGAATCCCTTACGATCTTCATGCACTCGGCGACGTATCGACCTATGCTCACACCCTTTCCGACCGGAACTATGCTGAACTCGGCGATCATCGTGGATCATCGTCCTGGGGCTAGAACCCATTTACTGTCTCTCTTTCTGGCATTATATATCTTATGAGATCCTCTCAACGGGGAGATGAGGCAGAGGAAAGGTCAGAGAGAAAAGCCTAATGATTCAAACGTTCTACGATTCATCGATACCAAATATTATAAATACGGAATCACAAATGATTTCCTTTTATAACATTCAAATAAACCTTTTCACCTCTCAGGGGCAAGCATCTAATGAAGAGCACCAAGAACAAGTCCCGCAACTTTCCTAGCGGCAAAAACGGAAGTGGAAAGTCCGCTTCGATGAGCATGGTTGGCACGGCAAGCATAAAGAACGAATACCCAGTCGCCGGCGGAGCCGATAAACAACCGACTTTTGAGATCTGTTTTGATGATAAATGCACCACCCTGACCGTTGATCACCTCACGCAGGCGATCCGGAACGGCATCGACAAGGACGGAATGCCGGAGGAGCAGGCAAGGGGCATGGCCCAGCACGTCCTGAACTTCTTCGGGTACAGCGAGAGGATAATCGACAACGTCCTCGAGCCAGAGGACCGCGATGCATTCTACCAGCTCGAGGACACTGGGATCCTCACGACCGAGAGGGAGGAGACCACGCTCTACGATGGAAGGGAGTGGAGGATACACTATTGGCTCTTCAGGAAGGAGCGCATATTCGAGCTCATCAACCTCGAGGGGGTCCTCGGGACGCATGTCGACGATACCCCTTTCAATTATGGCGAAGTACCGGAAGACGTCTGGCAAAGGACGAAGTAAAAAATTTTCACGCGGTCCTCCAGTTTCGGGGACCTCAACGAAACCCTATTCTAATGCGGTCCAATTTAGAGACAGATGGAGCTTTTTCCTTACGACCCGAGACCCAATCAGCTCGATTTCATCAAGATCGTCGAGAAGGTGGCCGAGGAGGGTCGGCATCTTTGCCTAGAATCAGGAACTGGCACGGGCAAGACGGTATGCGCGTTGTCGGGGAGCCTGCAGGCCGCCCTCCGGACGGGGAAGAAGGTCCTTTACCTGACGAGGACGAACTCTCAGGAAAGGCAGGTGATGCTGGAGCTCAGGAGGATATCTGAAAGGCACGAGGTCTTCGGCATCGCAATCCAGGGACGCCAGGTCACATGCCCGCTATTTCGGAGGGACCCGGAACTGAAGGCTGGCTCGCCGGACGAGCTTTCGAGGCTGTGCAGGGAGAAGAAGCGGAAGGTGCTCCAGGACAAGGAGGGCGGCTGCCGGTTCTTCAAGGAGACCCGTCTATCCGACATGGAGGAGATCTCCGCACACTGCCGGAAGAACCTTCCGACCGCCGAGGAGTTCGTCGATTTCTGCGATTCGAAGGGCCTTTGCCCTCATGAGCTCATGAAGGAGCTGGCTCGAGAGGCGAGGGTCGTCGCAGCGCCGTACGCCTACTTCTTCATCCCTTTCATCAGGAACTCCCTCATCGATTGGATGGACATCGCTCTCGAGGACCTCGTCGTGATCATAGACGAGGCGCACAACCTTCCTGAATACACCAGGGAGGTGGAGAGCTTCCAGATGACCCAGTGGTCGATGGAGGCCGTCGAGAAGGAGATCGACGAGTACGGGGACCCCGAGGTGCTCGACGGGGTCAGCATCAGGGATATCACCGTCGAAGTGAAACGATTGCTGGGCATGGCCATCTCCGAGTATCTGATCGACGAGGACGGCCTCATACCGCCATCCTACCTGGAGGAGGGACTGATGGAGGCATTCACAATGTCATCGAGGGGCATCACGACAGCGGCCAAGGCGATGATGGAGCAGGGGGAGATCATCAGGGAGAGGAAGGTGCAGGATTCCCGCCTCCCGAGGTCCTACATCTATGCTCTAGGATCGTTCCTCACATACTGGTCCTCTTTGGAGGAGGGGGAGTACGTCAAGCTCATCATAGGAGGGGACAACCCATGCTTCAGGGCGTACTGTCTGGACCCGGTCGTGACCACCTCCATCCTTCTCAGCTGCGGCGGCTCCATACACATGTCCGGGACCCTCGCGCCCCTGGCGGAGTACCGGGACTCGATCGGCCTTCCGTACGACGCGACTCTAGCGACCTTCCCCTCTCCATTTCCGCCGGAGAACAAGGTCGTCATGTACGTCGAGGACGTCACGTCGAAGTACGAGGAGCTGTCGCAGGACGAGAACATGGTCGGGAGGATGGAGGACCACGTCGTCGGCATCTGCAACGTGATGGACAGGAACACGGTCGTTTTCTTCCCGTCCTATTCGATGATGGACCGGTTCATCGCGGACAAGGCATTGACCCGCATCAAGAGGAAGGTGCACGTCGAGGAGAAGGGTATGGCGCAGGCGGACCTAATGGAGGTCGTCTCCAGGTTCAAGGGCGACAGGGAGAGAGGGGCGGTGCTGTTCGCCGTGATGGGGGGGCGGATCAGTGAGGGGATCGATTTTCCAGACAAGGACCTGCAGGTGGCGGTCATAGTCGGCGTGCCTTATCCCAAGCCCACGGCCAAGCAGAGGGCGCTCATGCACTTCTACGAGACGAAGTTCAGGAAGGGATGGGAGTACACCGTGAAGGCGCCGACCTACAGGAAGATGGCCCAAGCGATCGGACGCCTGATAAGGACGGAGACGGACGTCGGTGCGGCGGTCATCCTCGACAGGAGGGCGAAGCAGTTCTCCGATCGGATGGAGATGGAGGAGACCGAGGAGCCTGTCAACGAGCTCGTCCGGTTCTTCAAGCTGATGTCACCTTCAGAGAAAGTTTATTAAAATAATTGGGGCATGGACCAGCATGGACCTCATGAACGTGATCGTTCTGATTCTCGCTGGGTTCTGGCTAATGCTCCCTGCCTACCTGCCGAACTCCGCGGCGGTCCTGTTCGGAGGCGGAACGCCGATCGACTTCGAAAAGAGCTGGAAGGGGCATCGCCTCCTGGGAGATGGAAAGACCTGGACAGGGCTCATCGGAGGCATCGCCGCAGGAACCGCCCTCGGGTTCGTTCAGATATTCATCGCGCTGCCGTTCGACGACCAGAACTTCTGGGGGTTCGGTGTCGTCCCTAGAGCCATGGAGATAGTCCTCGTCCTGGCGATCGGTTCGCTCTTGGGCGATCTGGCAGGCGCGTTCATTAAGAGGCGTCTTGGCCTCGAGAGGGGAGCGAAGGCCCCTGTTCTGGACCAATACAATTTCATCGCCGGGGCGGTCCTGCTGTCCCTCTTGGTGTTCCCCGACTGGTTCATCGGGGCGTTCATCGAAGGGGAGCATCTGATCAGCCTGCTGGCGGTCCTGATGATAACGCCGCTCCTGCATCGCGGCGTCAACATCATAGGTTACAAGAAGGGATTGAAGAAGGTTCCATGGTGATCTCATGAGCGAAAGGACGAGAAACGCGCTGGTGGAATGCGGGGCCCTTCTGTACGGGGATTTCACGCTGGCATCCGGGAAGAAGAGCAGGTATTACATCGACATCAAGAAGGCGAGCACGGACCCGAAGGTGCTGAAGCTCATCGCAGAGGAGATGTCCCTGCTGCTCAGGGAGAAGGGGTTGAAGGTCGACCGGATCGCAGGCGTCGTTCTAGGTTCGATCCCCCTCGCCGTCGCCCTTTCCCTCGAAACGGGCATCCCTTTCATCATGGTGCGGAAGGAGAAGAAGGACCATGGTACGACGAAACTGATCGAGGGCGTTTGCTCGAAGGGCGAACGCGTCCTCGTCGTCGAGGACGTCGTCACCTCGGCCGGTTCAGCCCTGTACGCCATCGACGTTCTCCGCAACGAGGGCATGACCGTCGAGAACATCTTCTCCGTCGTGGACAGGGAGGAGGGCGGGAAGCAGAAGCTCGAGGAGATCGGCGTCTCGCTATCTTCGCTCGTCGCCGCGACAGATGTCCTGAGGCAGTAAGGATGCCGCTGGACCTCTCCTGCCGGATGTGCAAGCTACATGAGGGGAGAGGGCGAGTGGTGCCGCCGTCAGGAGACCTATCATCATCCGTCGTGCTCGTAGGCGAGGCGCCTGGGGAGAAGGAGGACGCGCTGGGCAGGCCGTTCGTCGGCAGGGCGGGGAAATGGCTCGACAAGTGCTTTTTCGAGGCAGGTCTCTCAAGGGACGCGGTCATGATAACGAACACGGTCAAGTGCAGGCCCCCTGCCAACAGGCGTCCGGAACCGGACGAGGTAGCGTCCTGCAGGATATACCTCGTCGAGGACCTGAAGAACAGGAAGCTGGTGGTCGCGCTCGGCAGCACGGCGATAGAGGGGCTGCTCGGGAGGAAGATGAAGGTCACCGAAGTGGCAAATCAGTTCATCGACGTCGACATCGATGGAGTCGGGCGCGTAAAGATGTTGATGACCTTCCACCCCAGCGCATGCATCTACAACAAGGAGGCGAGGGTCAAGCTCACAGAGGCATTGAGATCGGCAAAAGGATTCCTTACTTCCGATAGCTCTTCCTCTTGCTGAAAAGGAACCTTATGTTCGAAAGGCCGTCCTTCCAGGACGAGAGCTTGACCTCCCCGACCCTTCTCCGGTATGCGATCGGGACCTCCTTGGACCTGACCTTCTTGAACGACTCGATCTTGATCTCCTCGGACATGGCCATGCCATCGCTCGTGATGTCGAGCTTCGGCACGATGGCCTTGTGGAACACCCACATCCCGCTCTGTGAATCGCGTATGCGGACGTGGAAGAGGATGTCCATCGTGAGCGTCAGCACCTTGTTCCCGAGATTATGCTCGAAGCTCATCGCGCCCTTCTCGATGTTCGCGAACCTGTTCGTCGTGATGAAGTCCAGACCTTCCAACTCGAGCATCCTGGCAAGGACCGGGATCTCCTCTGCGGGATACGTGCAGTCCGCGTCGAGCGTCGCGACGATATCGCCTGAAGCTCTTTCGAACCCGGTCTTGTAGGCCCTGCCGTAGCCCCTCCTGGGCTCGTCGATGACGATCGCCCCTTTCTCCCTGGCGATCTCCGTTGTCCGGTCCTTGGACCTCGTGTCGACTATGAGGACCTCGAGATCGAACTCCGTCCCCTTCAATGCGTTCTGAACGGAATCGATGACGGCGCCGATGCCCGCCTCTTCGTTCATGGTAGGTATGACAACGCTTATCCTCAGAAGACCACCGAACGCTCTCCTAACGGGCTTCCCTCATAAAATGATTGTTAGTTACACGCCCGCTTGCGTCATCTCATCCTTCGAGCTTCATATCAGAAGGTCTGTCTCCGAACAACTTGAAGGCCACATAGCCCAATAGGGCCACTGCCAGGCGGCTCAAGGACCAGAACGTCGTCTTCTGCTTGAACATCTTCAGCGGGTCGTAAGAGGACCAAAGCTTGCCGTGCTTCATCGTCAGCTGCTTCCTTCCCGCCCCGTTCCAGAACGCCTGTCTGAAGAAACGATACAAGGTCGACTTGTGCCGGTGGTACACGACGGCGTTCTCGTTGTACACGATGTTGTATCCCTTGTCGACGACCCTGAGGTTAAGGTCGATGTCCTCTGCCGTGATGAACCATGGGTCGAACTTGCCAGCTTCGATTATCGCCTTCTTGACGAACGCCTCGTTGCAGCTGGGCCACGATATGTCCTTGCCGCGGAAGTAGAGCTCGACGCGGTCCAATGCCACCCAGGCGTCCAGTCCGAGCGTGATGGTCTTTCCGACGACCACGCCGTTGCCTTCGGAGATGGTCTTCCTGAGCTCCTTGATCCAGAACGGGTTCGCGAGGCAATCGCCGCCGATGAACGCGACGATCTCTCCCTTGGCCATATCTACGCCGTAGTTCGTGCTCTCCCCTCTACGCCCAGGCTTCACATGGAGGCTTATGAAGGGATATTTTTCGGCATATCTCTTGACTATCTCCCTCGTGCGGTCCTTGCTTGCCGCGTCCACGACGACTATCTCCATCGGCTGCTCCTGAATGACCAGGCTGTCGAGGAGGTCCGCTATGTTCTTCTCCTCGTTCATAACGTTCAGGACTACGCTGACCAACATGTGGAACGGATAGGGATGACCGCCCTCGCATATATTGTTTCTCAGGCAAAATGTCCTTAAAATAAATGCCAGCACGCTGTAGGACGTCCTGTGTACGGCCCCGGGGGCGTTATCGTTCAGACATGTTCCTTGTCAAAAGTTAATAATTTCAGATCAATACCCTACCATCATGAAGCTGTTGGCAGACTTCTATTCGATCAAGGATTGCGACATCGGCGAAGGGACCGTGGTAAGGGACTTCGTAAATCTGTATGGATGCAAGATCGGGAAGGACTGCAAGATCGCAGCCTTCGTCGAGGTGCAGCGCGGCGTCGTCATCGGCGACAGGTGCAAGGTCGAGGCATATGCCTTCATCCCGAGCGGCGTGACGATGGACGACGAGGTGTTCGTCGGACCTCATGCCGTCTTCACCAATGACCTTCACCCGCACGCCGTCGGCGATTGGGAGGTCACTCCCACCCACGTGAAGAAGGGAGCATCGATCGGGGCTAACGCGACGATCGTTTGCGGGGTAACTATCGGAGAGGGAGCGATGGTCGGAGCCGGCGCCGTTGTGACGAAGGACGTTCCCGATCACACACTGGTCGTCGGAAATCCTGCACGGCCGGTCAAGAGTTCAAGGTGAGCAAATGGAAAGAATACCGTTAGGCAGGCCAGAGGTCAC
>JAJFUT010000101.1 GCA_021372315.1 Methanobacteriota archaeon | reverse complement strand
GCCATGTAGCCTAGGGCGTACACGCAGATGATCGCTCCGACGATGTTCGTGATGAGGAGCATGACGATGGCGAGATAGTCGGCCACGAAGGCAGGTCCGGCCGCCTCCTCCTTGGCGAAGGCCTCAAGGTAGACGGAGATCACCAGTGTCGCAACGGCTAGGACCATGATGCTCCAGTTCTTCCTCAGGTATCCGACGTAGGCGATGGCGACCGAGAGCGCGATGTCGAGGACCACAAGCAGAAGGTCCGGCTCCATCATGTCCGCCCTCGAAAGGGTGAACGATGAAACGTCCTCATTGACGACGAAAAGGAGGAATCCGAGCGCCAGCGCGATGCAGACGAATGACGCGACAAGGACGATCGACCTGATCGCTGCCTGCCTCGAAGATACAAGGCATAGAACCGATGCCATCGCCGGAACGACGATGAGCAGAATCAATAACGGCCCACCAATGTCCATCTTTCTCTCCCTAGGCTATTTTGAATCTCGGCATATATATTCATTACCCATGTTGCCAGCTCTACGGAGGATCTCGCCACCCATCCTAGGCCCCTTAGATTGCAACGACCGGTCTGCAAAGGTGGCAGACCGGATATATTAAGCACTTTAACACCGGTAACCATTCTTGGGGGAAATCGGGGGTGTCCGAATGCATCGTTTGCGGAACGATATTGAAGAAGAATCAGGTCAAATGTCCTGTCTGTGGGGCTTCACAGGATGAAGCGGACGATTATTGAGAACCCGATCGACCTTCACAGGGCCCTATGGTGGGCTCCGGCTGGGGATGCGATCGCTTGCGAGCTCTGTCCAAGGGCCTGCGTCATCAGGAACGGGGAGCGCGGCTTCTGTTCAGCGCGAATCAACTCAGACGGTGTCCTGTACGCAGAGAGCTACGGACGCATAACCGTCAGCCAATTGGACTCCGTCGAGAAGAAGCCGCTCTTCCATTACATGATAGGTGCCAACCTCCTGTCGGTCGGAAGCTACGGATGCAACCTGGATTGCGCGTTCTGCCAGAACCACATCATCGCCCGTTCGGACGAGGAGGTCCCTTATAGGGAGCTGTCTCCGGAGCAGCTCGTGGCGGAGGCGGTGGAGAAGAGGGTCTCTGGTATAGCGTTCACATACAACGAACCTATGATCTGGGCCGAGTACATCATCTGCGTCTCCCAATACGCGAGGAAGAAGGGGCTCAAGATCATATTGAACACCAATGGATACATCCATGGGGCTGCGAGGGACGACCTGATAAAGGCCGTCGACGCGATGAACATCGACATCAAGGGTTTCTCGAACGACATCTACAACGAACTGTGCGACGGGACGATGCGCCCCGTCCTGGAGACGTGCGAGATCGCGAACAGGGAAGGGAAGCACATCGAGCTATCGTACATCATGATTCCCGGCAAGACCGATCAACCGGACATGATCGGGAGGTTCGGCGGGTGGGTCGCCCGCATGTTGGGGACGGAGACCCCGGTCCATCTGATGAGGATACATCCCGATCGGATGCTCCAAACGAGCACGGTGACGACGGACGCCCTGGGAGCCGCGAGGATGGAGCTGATGTCCTCGGGGCTAAGGTTCGTTTACATGGGCGGGACTGGCAACGATTTCGGAAGGGATACCATATGCCCGGATTGCGGCAGGACATGGGTCGAAAGGAGGGCGGTCACCGTCGAGCACCAGACCGTCAAGGGAGAGAAGGTCAGCAAGCACTGTCCGTCCTACTCCGATGTGAAGGTGCTCAGCAGGAACGGCATTTGCCCCGGATGCGGTAGGAAGACGAACATCGTGGAAAACCCAGTATTCGAGAATATTTAACGATAGAATGGACGGTATCTGGAGGATATATCCATCCACACAAGGATTTATAATCGTTTATGGTAATCTGCGACTAAATTCTTTGATTATTGAACTAGGAGGAGTAATAAATATGGCAACACTCGATGAGTTGATTGAACTAGTGGTAAAGGGTAAGATTAAGGAAGCCAAGCCAAAGACCGAGGAGCTCATGGCCGGCGGAATGACCGCCAAGGTCATCATCTTCGACGGACTGAGCAAGGCCATGGAGATCGTTGGACAGAAGTACGAGACCAAGCAGTACTTCCTGCCCCAGGTTCTCCTGTCTGCACAGACTCTCTACCAGTCCCTCGATGTCGCGCTGCCGAAGCTCGACAGGGCCTCCGCTGGAGCCCAGGGAAAGGTCGTCATGTCTGTCGTCGAGGGAGATGTCCACGACATCGGCAAGAACATCGTCAAGGCGATGCTGACCGGGTCCGGATTGACCATCTTCGACTTGGGCCGTGACGTCCCAGTCAAGACGATCGTCGACAAGGCGGTCTCAGAGAACGCGAACATCATCGCTACCTCCACCCTAATGACCCCGACATTGGCGGGCATGAAGGAAATCGAGCGCATGGTCAAGGAAGCCGGCAAGAAGGGCACCATCAAGACGATGGTCGGCGGCGGCGCCGTCTCCAAGGACTTCGCGACTCAGATCGGTGCGGACGGATACGGCTATGACGCCAACGAGGCGGTCAAGGTCGCAACCGCCCTGCTGAAGTAAATACCCTTTCCATTCATCTTTTTTTTATTTTTTTTTCTTTAGCTTTAAGCCTGCTTGTCGTGCCATATATTTATTCTAAACGACATTATTTAAGCGATATCTATTTATTCAACAAAATACAATGTTTTCTCAACTCTAATAGGAGTGATAGGTACCTATGTCAGATGCACAAGCAAATGTGGGATACACGGGGGACATCATCAAGGACTGGTGGGCGCTTCTTTGGTATGGAGCGTTCCTATTGATCTTCGGGGTCATCGCTTATATCATGTCAGATATGAACCTGACGGACCTTACGATATGGTTCGCCGGGTTGCTGCTGTTCTCAGGGATAGTCTTCGTCGCGGCATATTTCAAAGGCACGATGTTAGCAAAGAACAAGCTGCAGCCGCTCACCGAAGGGATCGTCTATTTCATCCTGGGGTTGGTCGTCCTGCTCATGGCCCCGGATTCCGAGGCGATGTTGATGTACTTCGGCATCTTCGCGCTGTTCGCAGGCCTGATGCGCGTTGTGGAGGCGTTCACCATGAACGCGGCGGTCAAGCAGAGCATCGGCAAGATATGCTTCATAATGCTGCTGGTGGCCGGCTTCCTCTCGTTGATCGTAGGGATATACGTCCTGGTCTTCCCGGCGGAGAGCATGCTGGACATCCTTTGGGCCGTCGGCGGTTATGCCATAATCTACGCTGGACTGGTCATCTCAGCGGCGCTCTCAGGTTCCAAGTGAGCCCTTTCAGGTTCGGACCAAACCCTTTATCAAACACCTTTTTTTTAATGCCCAGATCCCGATTGGAACGTTATCGTCCCTGAACGCTCGGAGATGGAGTGAAAGATTAATCAATCAAAAAGCATTTATGGGAACGATCGGCTTCGAAAGAACGCTGGCAGTCGGGGATGTAACCGTTGAAGACAGATGTCAGGAAGGTCCTGGGCGCAATAGTCGGCATCGCCATCGTCATAGAGGGCGTTTTCCTGATGTCGGTGGCGGCCCCGGTCATGATAGACAATATTGGCGGGGTCAGAGAGATGTATGTCATGCTGGCAGGTGTCCAGCTGGCTCTCTTGGGGGCATTGATGACCTTATCATGGTTCTTGCTCGATCTTCCGTTCTTCAGATCGAAGACGACGGTCCGTAAGGTCCTCTACATCGTGGTGCTGGCGATCAACATAGCCGTGATGGCGGAAGGACTCTTCCTGACCACCAGCGCCGAAGGGATCGTCTTCGAGGGCGGGAGGTCGTTCGGCAGGGTGGCCGCCGCGCTCCTTTGCGCTCAGCTCTTCTCGGTAGGTGCGATCTCGTCGGTCCTTTGGGTCGTGCGCGACAAGAAGATCGCGAACATCCTTGTGTTCATCGCAGGCATCGGTTCAGCGATAGGGCTGGCGGCGATCGGCGCTACCATAATAGGGGTCGCCTCGCCGCTTACGACGGACATGCTCACCAACGTCGGCGAAGGGAAGATGACGGTGGCGGGCTCGGTCCTGATCGCGCTCTCGGTCGTTCTGGCCTTGGGGTTCGTTCTTGACGGGACCAAGTTCCTGAAGAACAAACGGCTGAAGATGGTCGTCGAGATCATGTTCATAGCGATAACGGGCATCATCGCCATCGGCAGCGCCTACCTCAGCGCCCTCTCGGCGCATTTCGAACTCGGCGAATTCTTTGCCGCAGGACAGATGTACATGGCCGCCTTCTTCGCGGTCATCTTCATGTTATCGGTCCTGGTCCTCGCGTCGTGGTGGATGCGGGACAGGAAGCTCACGCTCAGGTTCTTCATAGAAGCGCTCGGCATCCTAGCGATGACATTGCTGGCCGGCGTCGGGATAATCGTGTTCGGTCTTGCTGGAAGGACCGAGTTCGAAGGTCTTTTCACCCTTCCTCACGAAATAGTGCTCCTGATCGGCGCACAGCTCGTAATACTCCCATGCCTCGCCATCATGCTGTCGCTGATCAGAGGGAAGAGTCACTTCGACACACCGACGATGACGAGCTTCATCGATATCGGGATGCTCATGATCGCGGTGCTCATCACCTTCGAAGGGATCGCGACGATGATCGCCTCCACTCCGCTTCACATCGAGAACGGTTATGATTTCCTTGAATCTACGATGTCACTGCTCGGTACCGGGATCGCCGCCAGCGGGATCGTGATGCTGGCGTCCTGGAACCAGAGGGAGGATCGCTCGAACCCCCGCCAACGTCGCGTCGAGGTATTGTTCGCGGTGTACCTCGCGCTCATGTTCATGGCCGCCCTTCTGATCTGAGCCTCGTCCTTTCGAATCGGGTGTCGATTTTTCCGTCGATTCCTGCTTTTCGAACCTGGTTTCCGTGCGTAGCACGATGAAGGGGGCTCCGCAAAATTCATGAAAAATCGTTTCAAAAGATGCCCGTTTTTTATTAACTGGTATGAACTAAGTTGGATGGGAGAATCCTTTAAGTAAAGGAAATCTAATTATCCGACACCGTAAACGATTTTAAAGGTGTTAAAGAAACATAATGGAGGAATAATAGATGTCAAACCACATGACCCC
>JAJFUT010000099.1 GCA_021372315.1 Methanobacteriota archaeon | reverse complement strand
ACAGAAGGTCAAGAGGGGAGAGGTCCTCGGGATAGTCGAGAGCGTCAAGAACACGGCCGACGTCTACGCCCCGGTCTCCGGCGAGGTCGTCGAGATCAATCAGCCGCTCGAGGACGATCCTCAGACGATCAACAAGAGCCCTTACGACGAAGGATGGATAGCGGTCATCAAGATGAGCGACCCCGGCGAGACCAAGGAGCTCATGGATGCGAATGGCTATAAGAGGTTCATCGAAGCCGCGAAGAAGTGAAGGCGCTAGCCCTCCTTTGACATCTCTGCCCTCACCCTCTAGATGAACGAATCGCGGTAATTGGCGAGTTGGTCCTTGACCGCCTTCCAGGTGTCCGGGCAGTTCTCATATTCCACTTCCACGGCGTGGTGAATGTCCTCGTCGATCCTCTTCCCGTTCTCCTTCGTGATCTTCAGGACAGCCTCTTTCATCACGTCGTTCAAATGTCCGATATGACGGGACATCACAGCATCCCCCCGACCCGTCGTGGGGTTGGCCTACACAAATCGTTTTCCATTGCGACGGGGCCAAGTGGGATCAAAAATGTAGATCAGGGCCGCTCCATCGGCCCAGGACCCCCGCCTCGAAATGATGAAAGGAGGTATGCGAATTTAGGCCCCGGCCGCCTTTAATACCTGGGAGCATTCGCACTTCTTCCTTTCGGCCGGTATCTTCGGCAGGGCCGCCGATATGAGCGTCCTTATCTTGTCGGCGTTCTCGGCCATGATCCTCAGGACGGTCGCGGTGTCGACCGGTTCGTCGGCCCAGACATCATAGTCGGTGATCGTTCCGAGGCTGCAATAGCACATCTCCATCTCTCTTGCAAGCTGGCATTCAGGGACGACGGTCATTCCTATAATGTCCGCGAACGCCTTGTACATCTGGCTCTCGGCTCTCGTCGAGAACCTCGGACCCTCTACGCATACGTAGGTCCCCTCGCCGTGCACCTTGATCTTCGCCTTCTTGGCCTCCTTGGCGAAGATGGAGCTCATCTCGGGGCAGAACGGGTCGGCCGTCGAGATATGCACGGTCTTTGGGCCGTCGAAGAACGTATAGTCGCGTTTCTTGGTGAAATCGATGAACTGATCAACTATCACGATCTGGCCCGGTTCGTACTCCTCCTGCAGGGAACCGACGGCGCAGGGGGATATGATCCTCTCGACGCCGATCTGCTTGAGCGCCCAGATGTTCGCCCTGTAGTTGACCATGTGCGGCGGGTAGACATGACCCTTGCCATGCCTGGACATGAAAGCTACCTCAACTCCCTTGATCCTCCCGATATGGATATCGTCCGAGGGCAATCCATAGGGGGTAAGCGGCCTAACCGACTCCAGCATCTCAAAGCTGTCCGGGTCGTACACTCCAGTCCCGCCGATGATTCCTATCCTTGCTGTCATGTCTATCAAAAAGAGGATGCACATCCCCTTTAAATGCTATTCCGTTTCGATCATTGGAAAAAAACAATATCAACAATGTTAACGATGGTGTGGACTTAGAAATAATCGTTCGTATTTCACGAATCAAATTAGAAAGTATTATTTTTAAGAGGGGGGCAATGCACCTCGAACACGTCATGGGGCACAAGAACGAGGTCAATCCCATTTTGGCATGCAGGGCGTTTCCAGCCTATCCTGTCATCTTGGCGGCGGTCGGGGATGGTAAGGAGGGCGGTGTAAGGAACGTCATGACGGTCGTCCTAGTGCACATGCTATCGTTCAACCCACCAGTGCTTGGCATCGGCATATCTCCGACGAGGTACAGCTTCAATCTGTTCGATACCTGTGACGATTTCTCGATCAACGTGCCGAGCAAGGACCTCGTGGAAGAGGTACTATACTGTGGCCAGAAGTCCGGAAAGGATGTCGACAAGTTCGAGGAGTGCGGTCTTGCGTTCGCGAAGGGGAAGAAGATATCGTCCCCCATCATCACCGATTGCATGGTCAACCTGGAATGCAAGAAGGTCAACAAGATCGAGGCTGGCGATCATACTTGGTTCCTCGGAGAGGTCGTCCATGCCGAGATGGAAGAGAACATTCCCAAGGAGAAGGCCCTTATGTACTGGGCCGGGGAGTTCCGCGTCATCGGGGACATCATCCGCCGGCGCTGAGAGCGCGATGCAAAGTTTCTTATCCGATACACACCAAACATGATACCAGGTGTTATCGTGAAAGACATCGAAAAGGTTGATGTTCAGCATATGGAGGCCGTGCAGATGCTCCCCCCTTCTCCAGTTCTCTTGGTATCTGTGGGGGACAAGGAAGGGACGGAGAGGAACATCATGACCGTCGGCATGTTCAACATGTTCTCGCTCAAGCCCCCGATCATAGGCATAGGTGTGATGACGTCCAGGCAGTCGTACAAGCTTATCGAGGAGAACGACGATTTCGTCATCAACATCCCTGGAAAGGACATGCTGGAGGCGGTCGTGATCTGCGGGAGCAAGTCCGGCAAGAAGGTGGACAAGTTCGCCGAGGCCGGTCTGACCGCCGAGCCGGGGAAGTTGACCAGGTCCCCTAAGATCAAGGAGGCCCTCATGAACATCGAGTGCAAGAAGCTCGAATCGTTCGAGAAGGGGGACCACACATGGTACCTCGCCAAGATCGTTCACACGGACGCGGTCGTCGATTACGACAGGTCGAAGGCGCTGCTTTTCTGGGACGGTGAGTACAGGACCTCCGGTCCGATACTCAAGAAGATGGAGTGAACTCCTCAGCAGATGCGCGCTGGAAGGCAGTGCGCTTTACATTTTTATAACATTTTTGTCCAATTATTATACGATTGTGAATGATTTTTCGAAAAAGAATATGGATCGAATAAGTCACGAACGAAAGAATGCACGGGGAGGCAAAAACATGACGGCATTCGGCGAAAGCCCGGACGGCGTCAGGAAATGAACATGCCCGCCGATCGGCAGTTCGCAGAGCCATCATTCCCAACTTTCGACGAGATGCGTGTCGGGTCCAACACGAGAGCGCTCGCCCTCGTGCCGCACGAGGACGGCGGAGTGGCAGGATGCGGCGGCACACCATATGCACGTTAGGATAGTGTGATGCTCGCGTGAAGGTGGTCTTCCTGACCGGATACGGCCACGACGGGGATCCTGAAGATCGGACGTGCCTCGTCAATATTGGCAGATCGAACTCGGAGGGGTCTCTCAGGGCGCTCAGGTGCTTCGAGTCGGAGCTGATACGCTCCGGAGCGAAGGGCGTGAGGCGCGGCAAGAAGAGCTTCAACAGGGTCCGATCGATACTGCACCAGTATGAGCTAGACATGCTGTTCGTGCCCTGCATCGACGAATCGAGGCCAGACCACCTTCGGAAATAGACGATCGCGGCGAACGCCCTGCAGCACTGCATGTGCGGGACCGATCGCTGCTGTTACGCGTTCGGCGGGGTGAGCAGGCCGAACACGCTCGCGGACATATCCGATGTCATCGAGGACAAGATCGATGCGTAACGCGGGCAAAAAGGACAGCGCACAATTCTTTCTAGGGCGAGGAAACGATCCGGAAGATGCAATTGCCGCCTATCATCCGCCCAGAGCGATGACAGGTACTGCAAGCGCTTCCATCGGTTCACAAAGGAGCATATGTCGAGCCGGCACGAGAACTGGGACCGATGGACAGGCCCCATCTGATACGAGATAGGGAACAGACCGAAAGGACCGGGCCGTCGGGACCGACCGGGTCCAATTTATTTTCACAGTCCATCCAGACCTTCCAAGGGCGCCGCCTTCATGTACGAGCCGAATATCTTGACGAAGGAGGCCTTCCTCATGAGGTCGATCAGCGCCTCCTTGACCTTGGCGTCGGAGATGTGGCCGTCGATATCGACGTAGAACACGTATTCCCAGGTCCTCTCCCTCCTTGGCCTCGACTCGAGCTTCGTGATGTTCACGCCGTGCTCGGCGAACGCCCCGATGCATTTGTACAAGGCCCCCGGAACGTTCTTGGTGGTGAACGCCAGCGAGGTCTTGTCCCCCGGAAGGTTCGTCGGAGGGTTCTTCTCCAGGACGAAGAACCTCGTCACGTTCCTATGATAGTTCTGGACGTCCTCCTTCATCACCTTCATGCCATAGAACTTCGCAGCCCTCTCGGAGGCGATCGCCGCTTCATCGGCCAGTCCGCGCTCCGCGATCATCCTGACGCTGCCGGCCGTGTCGAAGGAAGGGATCTTCTCCCATTCGGGATGCTTCGAAAGGAACTTGCTGCACTGCCCGAGCGCCTGGGGATGGCTATAGACCCTCCTTATGTCGTTCAAGGACGACCTCGGATGCCCGATGAGGCAATGGCGGACCCAGACGAGCACCTCGCCGACGACGGTCAGGTCGCTCTCTAGGAGCAGGTCGTTCGCGACCGTCACCGAGCCTTCTATGGAGTTCTCGACCGGCAGGACCCCGTGAGAGGCGAGCCCCTTGTCGACGGCGTGGAAAAGATCGACGAACTCCGCACAGGGGATGGTCTCCTGACCGTCGTTGAAGTACCTGTGTATGGCGTCCTCGCTGTATGCGCCGTGCACCCCTTGGAACGCGACCTTGGTCCTTTCGCTCATCTCAGCACCCGAAGAACTCTTCATGGACCGCCCTGGTCACCTTGTCCAGGTCCTTCTTGTCCACCGTGAAGTGGTATGCCACCATCGATGCTCCGGCCGAGATCAGTCCGATGCTCGCCCCTTCCTTCGCGACGGCGTTGAAGACGCGGCTCGCGATGCCCTTGCTGAAGCCCAGCCCCTCCCCGACTATGCATATGAGCGCAAGGTCGTCGTTCGTCTCGATCTTCGAGATGAATCCCTCCCTGATGTCCGAGAGGATCTTCTTCGCGAGCGAGAGGTCCTTCCTGTCGATCAGCAGCGCTATGCACGTCTGTGATGTGACGGCAGAGTAGATGTTCACGTCCGAGTCGCTGAGCTTCTGCGATATGACGGACATCACGCCGGTCCTGTAGCCCGCGCCCTCCCCGAACACCTTGACGATCGCCAGGTTCCTCATGCAGGAGATGCTCTTTATGCATTCCAGGTTCTCGTCGCTCTTCTGCTGGATGAGCGTCCCTTCCGCGTCCGGGTTGAACACGTTCTTCACCCTGATGGCGATGTTCTTCGCCCTCGCCGGCTCGACGGTCATCGGATGAAGTATCTTCGCCCCGAAGTAGGCCAGCTCGGCGGCCTCGTCATACGAGAGCAGTCTGATCGGAACGGCCTGCGGGACTATCTTCGGGTCGACGCTCATGAAGCCGTCGACGTCCTTCCAGATCTCCAGCACTTCCGCGTCGAGGGCGTTGGCGATCGCCGCGGCCGAATAGTCCGAACCGTTCCTCCCGAAGACGGTGACCGCGCCGTCGGGACCGACCCCGAAGAACCCGGTCACGATCGGGGTCTGCCCGTTGTAGAACATCTCCTGTATCTTCGGGACCAGGCTCCACCTCGTCGCGTCCAGGTCGGCCGTGGCCGAGCCGAACACGCCGTCGGTCATTATGCCCAGTTCGTCCGCGTCGCAGGGGACGGCCTTGACGCCCATGTCCTTCAGCATCGCCGCGACGAGTATGACGCTCAGCCTCTCGCCGTAGCATTGGACGAAGTCCTTCGTCTTCGGCGTGACCTCCTCGAGATAGCTGATGCCGTAGAGCATCCTCTCGAGGCGCACGAGCTTCCTCTCTATGCGCTCGACGCCATCGTTAAGGATGTCCTCGTCCTTGATCGCCTCCTCCATCAGTTGGACGTGCATGTCCCGGAGCTTCTTGATGAAGGCCCTCACCTCTTCCTCCTTCCTCGGCTGTGCGACGAACTGGAGCAGCGACTCAGTGACCCCCGAGACCGCGCTGACGACGACCACCTTCCTCTCCCTGTCGGCCGCTATGATGTTGCCCACATCTAGCATCGACGGCGCCGTCTTGAGCGAACTTCCGCCGAACTTCAGTACTCTCATCATCCTCTCCTCTTCTTGACCAGTGCTGCGGGGTTGACGAGGACCGCCTCCTCCGCCTCCTTGCGGCCGAGGCCCGCTCCCTGTGCGATCATGAACGCAGTAGGCGTGTCTATCAGGTCAGACGGCGAATGTGCGTCGGTGTTGACGACCATCCTGGCCCCGACCTTGCGGGCGATCTGCGCGACGTGTCCGTTGGTCTTGCAGTGAGACGCCCTCGATGTGATCTCGAGGTGGACGCCGTTGGTCTTGGCCAGCTCGGCCTCCTCCTCGGTGATGAAGCCCGGGTGGGCGAGTATGTCGACCTCGGGGTTGCTCACGGCCGCCAGGTTCGTCCCTTTCTCGACCGGCTCGCTGATGGTCTCCCCGTGGACGACCACTATCTCGGCGCCCTTCCTCCTGGCCTCTGCGATGACGTGGTCCATCTTCGCGGCCGGGACGTGCGTTATCTCTACGCCGAGCAATACCTGCATGCCCCATGATTCGGCAAGCTCTATGTCGAGCCTCGCCTCCTTCAGGACGCGTTCCAGCGTTGACAGCGCCACGTGGTCCGTGAACGCGATGGCCGAGTGCCCCTTGACGAAGGCCCGCCTGGCCAGCTCCATCGGCAGCAGTTCTCCGTCGCTGAGAAGCGTGTGAGTGTGAAGATCTATCCTCATTTTCTCCTCTCCGATAGCTTGCGGTATACGTCCTCCATACCCATATTTGAAGCTTCCATCACGACCATCAGGTGGTAGATGAGGTCCGCGACCTCCCAGGCCATCGCCTTGCGGTCGTTCCCCTTGAAGGCGAGGGCCGTCTCCCCGGCCTCCTCGATGACCTTCTTGAGGCGCTTGTCCTCGTCAGAGAGGAGCTTGTTGGTGTAGCTTCCCTCCTTCGGGTTGAGCTTCCGGTCCCTGATGACGCGCTGAAGCTCGTTGACGATCGCCATCGTCCCTTCGATGTCCCCGTACAGGACCTCGTCGAAGCAGGACATCCTCTGAAGGTGACAGGCTACGCCCTCCTGCCTGACCCTGATGAGCAGCGTGTCGGCGTCGCAGTCGAGCTGGACCGAAACGACCTTCTGCACATGGCCCGACGTCTCGCCCTTCTTCCAGAGCTTCTGCCTTGAACGGGAATAGAAATGGGTGAACCCCGTCTCCAGCGTCAGCTTGTAGGACTCCGCGTTCATGTACGCCATCATGAGGACCTCGTTCGTTTCGCTGTCCTGCACGATCGCCGGGATGAGCCCGTCCGAATTGAACTTCAGTTCAGTCATCTGACCTTCACGCCCCTTTCCCTGAGATATGATTTGCACTGCTCGACGCTGAGCTCGCTGTAATGGAATATCGAGGCCGCCAGCGCCGCCTCGGCCTTCGTCCTCGTAAGCACTTCGTAGATGTGCTCCAGCTTGCCGCATCCGCCTGACGCTATGACCGGTATCGTCACGGCCTCGGCCACGGCGGCCGTCAGCTCTATGTCGTACCCGTCCTTCATGCCGTCGGCGTCCATGCTGGTGAGGAGTATCTCACCCGCCCCGAGCTCCTGTGCCCGGACGGCCCACTTGACCGCGTCGAGGTCGGTGGGCCTTCGACCTCCGTGGGTGTAGACCTTCCACGACTCGCCCGTGCGCTTGGCGTCGATCGCGCAGACGACGCACTGGCTGCCGAAGTCCTTGGCGCACTCTGAAATGACGCTCGGGTGCTGGACGGCCATCGTGTTGACCGAGACCTTGTCCGCTCCTGCGTTGAGAGCCGCGCGCATGTCCTCCTTGCTGCGGATGCCGCCTCCGACCGTCAGCGGGACGAAGAGGCTCTCGGCCGTCCGCTCGACCACCTGGAGCATCGTCTTCCTTCCCTCGACGGACGCTGAGATGTCCAGGAAGACGATCTCGTCCGCTCCCTGTTTTTCGTATTCGGCGGCCATGACAGGCGGGTCGCCGACATCCTGGAGGTTCAGGAACTTGATGCCCTTGACGACCTTTCCGTCCTTGACGTCCAGACACGGTATGATCCTCTTGGTCAGCAGACCTAGCCCCTCCTGACCTTGGGCCTCGCCTTGGTGCTGAGCACCTCGGCCCTCGGGACGACGGCCTTCTTCAATGCCGTTCCGAGCGCCTTGACGCTAGCCTCGACGATGTGGTGCTCGTCGAACCCCCTCTTGACTATGACGTGGAGCGTGATCCCGGCCGACATGGCGAAGGACCTCAGGAAGTGGTGATATATGACGTCCGGACAATCGATGTCAGCGTACGGCCTGTCTATCACGTCTATCGTGACCTCGACCAGGGCATCGTCCATCGGCACGATCGCTGACGCGATCCTTTCGATAGGCGCTTCGCCTATCGCCTCGCGCACGGCGCTTCCGAGAACGATGGCCGCGTCCTCCACCAAGTGGTGGACGTTGTCGCCTGACGCCTTGACCTTGAGGTCGAAGGATGAGTATCTGGAGAAGGTCTCGAGCATGTGCCTGAGGAACTGCTCCTCGCACGCCACATCGTACTTCCCTGTCCCATCGAGGTCGACCGAGATCGTTACTTCGGTCTCCTTCGTCCTCCTCTCAACGTTCGCCTTCCTCACGCTCATAGGTCTTTCCTCCAAAGCTGTTCAGGATTCAATTTGCCGGTATAAATGGCTAGCCCGACGACCGCCTCCGGAACGCCGAGCTCCATGAGGACGTCGATGTCCGTCTGGCTCGTCACTCCGCCGGAAGCGATGACCCTGTGCGGGCATCCCTCGACGAAAGAGGAGACGGCCTTGGCGTCGATGCCCTTGCACTGTCCTTCGACGTCGACGTTGGTGTACAGGACGCCCGCCAAAGGAACGTCCCTTATCGAGTCGAACATCTGAGCCAGCGTGAACGGGGCCGACTCCTGCCAGCCCTTCAACTGGACGTTGCCTCCCTTGACGTCAAGCGCCAGGACGACCTTGCCCGGGTTTTTCGATGCCAGGGCTCGGAGCCAAGCGTTGTCCTTGATCGCCTTCGTGCCGACGATCACCCTCGCCGCGCCGCAGTCGAGCAGGTACTGCGCCACCTCGGCGCTGCGTATGCCGCCGCCGACCTGCACTGGTACGTTGCTTTGCTGGACGATGCGCCTCATCGTCTGGACGTTGCTTCCCCTGCCTAGCGCCGCGTCAAGGTCGACGACATGCAGCATCGGCGCCCCCTTCGACTCCCAGCCCTTGGCCGAGGTCAGCGGGTCCGGGATCGTGATCTGCTCGGTGCCAGGAACGCCGCCGACGAGCTGGACCACCTGCCCCCCGAGTATGTCGATCGCCGGTATGATCATCATAGCTGCTCCTCCGCGAAATCGACGAAGTTGCTCAGGAAAATGTTTCCTGACGCGGATGATTTCTCCGGGTGGAACTGCGTCCCGTAGGTGTTCCCCTTCCTGAACAATGTGGGGATCCTTCCGAAGTACTCGGTCGTCCCGACGGTGACGTCCTCTCTCGGGCTGCCGTGGAACGAGTGCGCGAAATAGAAGTAGGGCGAGGAGATGCCCCTGAAGAGGCGATCGCTGCTCTGGACGGAGTTCCATCCCATGTGCGGGACGCGGTCCGCCTTCAGCTTCACGACATTTCCGCCGTAGTATCCGAGGCCTGGCTGCTCCCCCTCCTCGCTCTTGTCGAACAATATCTGCATGCCTATGCATACGCCGAGGCAGGGCGTGCCCCCGTTCAGCTTCCTGACGATGTCCGCCCTGAACGGCTGGAGCCTCTCCATCGTCTTATCGAAGGCGCCCACGCCAGGCAGCACGATGCATTCCGCGTCGAGCAGTCCCTTCATGTCGGTTATGACATGCACCTTCGCTCCGCAGTTCTCCAGCGCCTTGCGTATGGAATGCAGGTTGCCGACGCCGTAGTCGGCCATCGTTATGTTCAGCGCCATTCCCTGATCACCTCGGCCATCCTGTCGAGCAGGAGATCGTTCTGCTCCCTGGTGCCGATCGTGGTCCTCGCGCAGTTCTCGAGGAGCCTCTTCTTGCCGAAGTCCCTGATGAGGACGCCCTTGGCGGCGAGGCGACCGACGAGCTCCGCCGAGTCCTTCGGACACCTGAACATGATGAAGTTCGCCTCGGACGGGTACACGTATAATCCCAGTGCCGACAGGCCGTCCTCGAGCCTCTTCCTCTCGCCGTTGACGATATCGACCGTCCTGCGGACGAAGTCCTGGTCCCGCACCGCCTTGACGGCCACGTGCTCGCTCACCTTGTTCAGCGAGTAGGGCACCTTGACCTTCTGCATCGCCAGGGTGAGGTCCTTGTTGGCTATCGAATAGCCGACCCTCAATCCCGCCAGCGCGTAGGCCTTCGAGAACGTTCTCGTGACTATGAGATTGGGATACTTGTCCACCAGGGGAATGAACGAGCTTCCGGGCCTGGCGAACTCGCCGTAGGCCTCGTCGACGACGACCGGACGGTCGGACTCCTCGACGAGCCTGAGGACGTCCTCCTTCGCGAAGGTGTTCGATGTCGGGTTGTTCGGCGTGCAGAGTATGACGAGGTCCCCCTTGGCCTTCAGCATCCCATCGACATCCAGTTGGTAACCTTCCTCGAGGTCGACCTGGACCGATCCGCCGCCGTTGATCTGCCCGAACCATCCGTGCAGCGAGTACGACGGATAGGCCATGACGACGTTGCCGCCAGGCTCCATGAACGTCTTGAAAATGATATCTAGGATCTCGTCCGAACCGTTACCGACGACGATCTCGTCCATGTCCGCTCCGTAGAGCGAGGCGAGCTCGCGCCTCAGCGCGTCGCCGTAGGTCGACGGGTATTGCTCGAGGCCGATCGTCTTGCAATCCTCCAGTGCCTCGCGGCAGGAAGGATTCTCTCCGAGCGGGTTGGTGTTCGTGTCCATGCGGAGGGGCGAGCTGCTGATGTCGGGGACGTAGTATAACTGGAGGTCCCTGACCGTGGACCTTAGCCATCTCTGTTTCATCTCAGCACCTCACGGGACCATCCGGTCGATGGGCGTTATCAGAATGCCCGTCGCCCCCATCTTCTTCAACCTGACGATGGCGTCGTAGACCTTGTCCTTGTCGATGACGACGTGGATGGCGACGATGTCCGTCCGGTCCATGATGTTCATGACGGTCGGGCCCGCGATCCCTGGGAAGAACTTGCGGATGTCGTCCAGCTTCGAGGTCGGGACGTCAGCCATGAGGTATTTCTTGTTCTCAGCGTCCAGGACGCTGCGGATGGCCGAGACGATCTCCTCCATCTGCTCCTTCTGTTCCTTGTAGGCCTTCTTGTTGGCGATGACGACCGCCTGGGACTCCGCTATGACCGCGATCTCCTTCAGCCTGTTCATCTTCAATGTCGAGCCGCTGGAGACGAGGTCGACGATGATCTGCGCAACCCCGAGGTGCGGCGTGATCTCCGCGGCCCCGGATATCTGCTCTATCTGGACCTTCTTTCCGAGCTTGGCGAAGTACCTCTTCGTCATCGAAGGGAACGAGGTGGCGACCGTCATGCCGTCCTTCACGTCGTCCACGGTGTCGATGCCCGATCCCTCCGGTGCCGCGACGGAAAGTCTGCAGTGTCCGAAGTTCAGCTCGTCCAGCAACTTGACGTCCGCATCCTGCTCGAGGACGAGGTCCTTTCCGGTGATGCCCATGTCCACCGCTCCGGAATGCACGAACCTCACGATGTCGCTCGCGCGGAGGAACATCACGGACAGGTCCCTGCGCTTTACGTTCGCGTACAGCTTTCGCTCGTCCGCGTCATCGAACTCCAGGCCGGCTTGGTTCAGCATCTGAACGGACTTCTCGTTCAGTCTGCCCTTGTTGGGGATGGCCATCTTCAATGCCATGTGCACACCAGTAACATGGCGGAGAATGAAGACAGCATACTTCAAGCTTTTTATATACCGGCGTCGGGGGAGCGGTCACATTGACGGCATCAGAGGTATCGTTCCGACACCTTGCACCGCGTGTCGTCGCAGCGCACCAGGTCCGGGACCTTTCCCCTCATGGCCATCCTTTCGCCTATCATCGCGACGCATCCGTCCACGCCAGATATGTCGGAGATCGTGCCGACCGCATCGCCAAGTACGTCATCCGCGTCGGACGTGACCAGGTTCCCCAATGCCGTTGCGCACGCGTCGGCCAGAGATACGTCCTTGGCGAACACCGTCGCGGCGTCGGATGCGCCGAGCGATATCGAAGGACCGACCATCCCCGATGACGTGCAGATGCCATAGATGCCTTCGGTAGGAGGGACCATGTACGCCAGTCCCTTGAACGATGACGTCCCGGCGAAAATGCCGACGGCGGTCTCCCTGTTCAGGACGAGGGCCAGGTCCCCTCCGTTGTCGACGATCGCATGGTCCGCCCCTTGGTCCACCATCGCCAAGACCGCCGCTTCGGCGATCGCCCCGGCCACGGCGGCCATGGGACCGACGTTGGCGGCGCGTGCGGCGTCGCACATCCTCCTGATGATGGCGGGGGCGGACTCGGGCTCATCGTACGGGTCGAAGGTGACCTTGAAGAACCCATCCCGTTCGATGAAGGACATGATCTCCTGCCTGGAATCGAAGATCGAGCGTTTGGCATAAGATACGAGCTCTTCCTCGGCGACGATGGTCACCGCCGTCTCCCCGACCTCGAAATGACGCCGGACTATCATTGCCCCAGCTTCATGGCGCCGGGCGGGCAGGCGTCGATGCACATCCCGCAAGCGATGCACTTGTCGTTGATGAACCCTACCTTCCAGGTCTCCTTGTCGATGACGAACGCGCCGACGGGGCAGACGGAGACGCACATGCCGCAGTCCGTGCATCGGTCAGCGTCCTTGTGAACGTACTCGTTCAGCTCCTTGATCTCGACCTTGTTGTCGGTCAGGTACTTCAGCGCGCTCTTGATCTGTTGCGGGCTGCCCTGGAACGATATCATCAGGCGTCCGCCGGTGTCGTCGATCTCCGCCCTCAGGATGTTGATCATGAGGTCGAAGTCCTTGACCATCCGGTAGGTGATCGGTTCGTTGATGAGGTCGGGGCTGAAGAACAGCAGGTAACGGTTCGAGCTCATTTCTCCACCTCCTCCCTCGAGTGGACGTCGAGCGGCCTGATCGCGCGCTCGGCCGGCATGGATTGAACGTATTGGCTGAGGTAGAACTCCTTCTCCTCGACCTGGCGCTTCAGTTCTTTCGCGATCTGCCTCGCCTTGAAGTAAGAAGACAACGAGGAGGTCTTGGCCTTCTTGCCCTTGATGGTGAGCGTACCGGAGCGCAGCTCGGCGTAGTTGGTCTCCTGGATCGGCTTCCTGTTCCTCGACTGAAGGGCGTAATCGACGACGGGCGCGAATAGCTCCTCGTCCGAGAGGGCGCAGGTGCGCATGATGTCCTCGTCCAGCACCGGTATAGGGACGCCGATCCCGACGGCCAGGCTGATACCGTACTTGTTCATGTAGAGGGCCCTGATGTAATCGGGGGACATGGCCTTCATGTCGCCAATGACGGCCAGCGTCCTGGCGGAGGCGGCGGGCACCCCGTTGCGCAGCGGTACGTTCGTCTTGTACTGGGTCCCTTCCCAGCTGACGTATCCCTGCGCCCCTCCGAGGAATATCCTCGTGCCGATGCCGATGGTCCTCAGGTTCGGGTCCTTCAGCAGCGGCGAGAGCTGTCCCGAGCTGGAGTACGTGGCGTTCTTCATGTTAGGCAGGAGCTTTCCCATGTACGTGTAGAGCGTCCTCTCGCCCGAGTTGGTCGCCACGGCGTAGTTCTGGTACATGTTCCTGGGGTTGAAGAGGTATGCCTGGTTCACCGTATCGAGGGTGATGTACGTCTCGATGTCCTTCCTCGGATAGCAGTCGGTGCCGCGGGACGACGCCTTGAGCTTCACAGGCTTGCCGGCGATGAGCTCCTCGATGACGTGCGCTCCGCCGTAATCGGGCCTCCCATTGCAAGATTCCTCGGTCGCGCCGATGTAGGCGTCGACGGCGGCCAGTCCTCCGTAGGCGGGGACGTCGTTCAGCATGACCTTCGACATCTTGATGGGCGGCTCGGAGTGCCCGAAGTTGATGAAGGCCCCCGAAGAGCACATCGCGCCGAAGGTGCCGGTCGTGACCACATCGACCTGTTCGGTGGCCTTCTTGAGGCCGTCCTTCCTGACAAGGTCGACGACCTCCTCGGCCGTCATGACGACGGCATCGCCCTTCTTGATCCTGGCGTTGATCTCTTCGACGGTTCGCTTCAATTCATCACCTTACAGCAGTCTCTTCGCCTTTGCGAGCTCCGCGTTGAGGACCGATCCTCCTGCGCCACCCCGGATGGTGTTGTGGGATAAGAGCCAAAGCTTGGTATATTTGTTTCCGCTCTGCCGGACCCTTCCTACCGTGACGGCCATCCCCCTTGCCCTCAGGGGCTCGCCGGCGTACACGTCGAACAATGGCTGCGGGCGGTCCGCCTCCATCCTGACGATGATCGGCCTGACAGGCGCCGTCGGGAGGTCGAGCTTCTGCGGGGCCGGCTTGAACTTGTCCAGCGTCCTGATGATGTCGTCAGCCGAGGCGTCCCTGCTCGTCCTGAGGGCCACGGATTCCATGTGGCCGTCGATGACTGGCACGCGGGCGCAGGAGGCGACCATGTCGAACTTCGGATGGTCTATGCCCTTGGCGGTCTTCTTGCCGAGCATCTTGAAGATCTCGGCCTCCATCTTCTCTTCCTCGCTCTTGATGTGAGGGTGGACGTTGCCCAGTATGTCCAACGACGGGACCCCGGGGTATCCTGCGCCCGATATCGCCTGGTACGTGGAGACGCAGACGAACTCAAGGCCATATGCAGTGTGGATCGCCTTCAGCGGAAGGGCCAGTCCGGTCGTCGAGCAGTTGGCGTTGGTGACGATGTATCCGCCGTCCTTGTAGCATCTCTGCCTCTTGACGATGTCCAGGTGCTCCGGGTTGACCTCCGGGATAAGCAGCGGGACGTCGTTCTCCATCCTGTGCGAGGCCGCGTTCGAGAACACGGCCACGCCGGCGTTCGCCAGCGATGTCTCGGCGTCCTTGGCGACGTCCGTCGGAAGTCCGGAGAACGCGACGCGGCACCTCTTGGCGATGGCCTTGGTCTCGAGCTGCTCTATCTTCCTCTCCAGGGTGTCCTCCTTGAAAGCGTGGTCCTTTACCTTCATGACCTCGCGGAGGCCTTTCCCCTCGGACCTTTCCGAGGCGTAGAGCCCCCCGATCTCGAACCAGGGGTGGTCCTCGAGCAGCTGGACGAACCTCTGCCCTATCATTCCAGTCGCGCCTAGCACTGCAACCTGTATCTTCGCCATTCAATCCTCTCCGAAATATTTCCTGCCTTCCTTCATCATCTGGACGAAACGCGACCTGTCCTCGTCCAAGGCGGCGCTCCTGAGTTCCGACAAGACCCTCGCCAGCAGTTCGAAGTTCTTCTCCGTGTACGGGTTGTCGTGCTGTATCTCGTAATAGAGGTCGGGGCTCTCCAAGGCGACGCTCATGGCCGAGGCGGACTGTTTCTTGAACGTTGTCGAGGCGATGTCCTCAAAGCTCTTGAACTCTATGCCCGAATCCTTCAAAGCGCTGAAGAAAGCGATGTTGATCGCGTGGCTCAGTCCCAGCACGAAAGAGATCATCTCGTCGTGCTCGGAAACAGGCATCTCCGTGACCTTTGCGCCCATACCTTCGATGAGCGGCAGGAACTCCTCGACGCCGCGCGTGGAGCCGCAGTCGCAGACGATGATGTTCCTGCTGTACATGGACAGCGCGTTCGGTCCGAACATCGGGTGGACGCTGCAGATCTTGAGGCCTTCGACCGCCGCCTTCTCCAGGGTCGGAATGATCGGCTGCTTCACCGACATGATGTCGAACACCAGGCCCTTCGGCTTGGCCTCGATCACCTGTTCCAGGACCGACCTCGCCTGGGATATGGTCACTGCCACTATGACGACGTCGGCGGTCCTCATCGCCGCATCGAGGTCGGTGACGAGGGGGAACTCGGTCTTGACCTTGGGATCCTTCTTCCTCGTGTCCAGCAGCTTGACCTTGTGCCCTCTCATGGCCATGTAGCGCGCGAACCATAGCCCCATCTTCCCCTGACCGCCGATGATGCAGACCTCCTTGACGGACTTCATCGGGCGTGAGAGGCGCGCCTGGGATTCGACCGACTCGCGTATCAATATGTTCGCGATGTCCGCCGCGGCCTCCTCGGAGATGCCCGCCGCCTTGGCCCGTTCCCTGTACCGGTTGACGACCTCGTCCTCCACCTTCAGGTTGCGGACCGGCATGGCCTTCTCGACCTTCGTCCTGCCCATCGACAGTGCCGCTTCCATCCTCTTCCCGATGAGTTCCATTATCTCCTGGTCTAGCTCCTCTATCTCCCATCGGATGCCGTCCACCTTCTCAGTCAATGAATCCACCTCTCATGCATAGGTCCGCCAATGTCAGCGCTACCGCGGCCTCGACCACCGAGACCGCCCTCGGCACGATGCAGGGGTCGTGCCTCCCCTCTATCTTGATCCTCGCAGGCTTCATGGACCTCAGGTCCACGGTGTCCTGTTCCATCGCGATCGACGCGGTCGGCTTGAACGCCACCTTGATGTCGAGCGGCATTCCGTCGCTGATCCCGCCGAGCATCCCTCCGGAATCGTTCTTCGACGTGGCGACTCTCCCGTCCGATATCACGAACGGGTCGTTGTTCTGCGATCCCCTCATGGCCGCGGCTCTGAAGCCAGCGCCGAACTCGACGCCCTTGACGGCCGGTATCGCGAACAGTATCTTTGCCAGCTCTCCTTCCAAAGTATCGAAGAAGGGCTCGCCGACGCCGATCGGAAGCCCGGTGGCGATGCAGCGGACGATGCCGCCGACGCTGTCCCCGTCCGCCTTGGCGTCGAGTATCTCCTTCCTCATCCTGCCCTCCATGTCCTCCGACGCGGCCCTGACCTCGTTGCCGCGCCCGAAATGGACGATGTCGCCGAAGGGATGTTCCTCCTTATCGACGACCGAGCCTATGGCCATGCTGTACCCTCCAACCCCTACCCCGATCTGGGATATCATGGCCCTCGCGATCGTCCCTGCCGCTACGATGGGCGCTGTCATCCTTCCGGAGAACTGCCCTCCGCCCCTGATGTCATGCGCGTCGCCATACTTCATCACGGCGGTGAGATCGGCGTGGCCCGGACGCGGCTTGAACGCGAACTCCTTGTACTTGTCGCTGTCCTTGTCAGCGTTCTTTATGAATAGCGTGATGGCCCCGCCCGTGGCCCTCGAGTCCTTGACCCCCGAGAGCGGGATGACGACGTCCTCCTCCATCCTCGGGGTCCCGATCCCGACCGACGGCTTCCTGAGATCAAGCTCGCGCTGGATGTCCTTCAGCGATATGGCCAGTCCTGGCGGCGCACCGTCCAGTACGCAGCCTACTCCCTCACCGTGGCTCGTGCCGAAGATCGTGAGCCTCAGCTTGACGCCGATCGTGTTCATCCCATCAACTCCAGATCGGTTCCCAACGACCTCATGTCGTCCACGAAACTCGGATAGGATATCTTAAAGCAATCGCCGTCCGAGACGACCGTCTCGCCGTCCGCGACGAGCGCCGCGACGGCCGCCGCCATCAATATCCTGTGATCGCCGTGCGCAGCTACGAACGAACCTTTCAATCGGGAGGGGCCTTTTACAACGCATCCGTCCCTCCTTTCCTCGATGTCGGCGCCCATGGTCTTCAGGAAGGTGACCGTCGCGGAGATCCTGTCGCTCTCCTTGTGCCGGACGTGCTCGGCGTTGCGGATGACGCTCTCGCCCTTCGCCTGGGAGGCGACGACGGCGACGATAGGGAACAGGTCGGGCGCCTGGCCAAGGTCGATGTCCGCCGCCTCCAGCTTCCCTCCGCTCGCTCTCACGGAGAGGGCATGCCGCCCTATCTTGGCGCCGAACCTTTCCAGTATGTCCATGAAGAGGCGGTCGCCCTGCATGTCGCCGGGATCGAGGTTGTCCACCTCCGCGCTTCCGGCCAACACGCCCGCTGCCAGCGGAAATGCCGCCGACGAATAATCGCCAGGGATGACGAGGTCGTGAGGCTTGTACGCCTGGTTCCCGCGGATGAAGAATCCTTTGTCCGTCCCCTCCGACCTGACCCCGTACAAGGACATCATGTCCATGGTGATGTCGATGTAGGGTTTCGACTTCAGCTCCGTCGTGATGACCACCTCGGTGTCCACCTTCTTGAGCGGCGATGATATGAGAAGCGACGAGATGAACTGCGAGCTCACGTCCCCCTGTATCTTCGTCAGCCCGCCGACGTTGGGTCCTCTGACTATGAGCGGGGCGAGTCCGTTGCCCCTCGTGGAACGACATTCGACGCCCAACTGGGACAGCGCATCGATCAGCGGCTGCATCGGCCTGCGCCTTATCGACTCGTCGCCGGTAAGGACCGTGTAGCACGGCAGCAAGGACGCTATTCCCGCGACGATCCTGATGGTCGTCCCTGAGTTCGCGGCGTCGATGACGTCCGAAGGGCAGCGAGGTTCGCAGCCTTCTACGATCAGGGAAGCGTCCTTCTCGGACGTTGTGGCCCCGAACGCACGCATCGCCTCGAGCGTAGCGAGGGTATCGCCGCTCAGCAGCGGCCTTCCGAGCTTGGACGTCCCTTGCGCCAATGATGCCAGCACGATCGCCCGGTGCGTGTAGCTCTTGGACGGCGAAGCATGAACCTTCCCGCCGATCTCCGACGGCCTGATCTTAAGAATCATCTTGACACCTCAATCGCAATTGTACAGCTCCGCAACGATGACGTCCTTCGACACGCTGAGGGATGACCTGAGCCCCTCTGCCCTGTCCCGTTCGGCCAACATGACGATCGCGGGGCCGCTCCCGCTCATCCCGGCCGTAACGGCGCCGTTGGCCAGCGCTTCGTAGATAACGGAGACATCGACCCCGAGGACCGACGCGTACACTATCCCGTTCAGCTTCATGGCAGTCCTGTAGTCGCCGTTCGCTGCGAGTATGTACGCGAGCTCGATGAGGTCGCTCTGCGTCCTGATCTTCGCCAGCGGAAGTCCGCTCTTCCTGATCATGCGCTCAGGGGTGTAGATCAACGCGACGAGCGAGTCGTCCATCCTCTCTCGTTTGACGAGCTCGTATTCGGTGTTGTTCGTGAGGCATATGCCGCCGAGCATGGATGCGCAGGCATCGTCGAAAGCCCCAGTTATCGATACGCCGGCCTCGATCGAACATTCGCAGCCTATCCTGATCGCATCCAGGACCTGCATGTCCTCCTCCATCGCCCTGAGGGTCGCCTTTATGACGGCGTTCGACGCGGCGCTGCTGCTCTTCAGGCCTCTGGACACGGGGATGTTCGAGCGCGTCACAACATCCGCGCCGAGCTCTTTCATCCCGAAGCGGTCCAGTACCTTCCTCGCGCAGAGCTCTATAAGTTTCGTGGGTTCGTCCGGGAGCCCCTCTATTCGCGCATTGACGACTCCGCTGTCGTTGATCTCGACCTCGGCCTCGGTCCTGATGTCTATGCCGAAGGCGCATCCCTTTCCGGTGGCCATGGCGTTTATGACCGTGCCGGCGCTCCTCGAAACACCAGTTCCCTTCATCGGGCCATCCCTTCCTCGAACCCGGCCTTCATGACCTCATATTTCGGAAGCGTTCCGGTCCAGATCTCGAATGCCCTCATGGCCTGGAATATCAGCATGTCCTTGCCCGAGACCGCGTTGGCGCCCCTCGCCTCCCCTTCGAGGACCAGCCTGGTCTTGGGCGGGTTGTAGATCGTGTCCATGATGAACTGCCCCGGTCCGATGACGTCGGCCGGGACCGACAGCTCGTCAGGATATCCCTTCATCCCCAGGGGCGTGCAGTTGACGATCGCGTCGTATCTGCGTTTGGCCACATCGTTCAGGTCGATGACCTCTATCCCGTCGAACGAATCGGCCAGGGCCTTCGCCTTGTCGGGCGTGCGGTTGGCCATGTAAGTATTTGCCTTGGACGCCGATAAGTACGAAGAGACGGCCCTTGCGGCCCCTCCCGCCCCCATGACGAGCACGTCCTTCCCCCTCGGGTCGAACCCGGCCTTCTCGAACGTCATCCTGACGCCGTGCACGTCGGTGTTGAAACCCTTCATCACGCCGTCCTCGTTCTTGACCGTGTTGACCGCCCCGATCCTCTCGGCCTCAGGGTCCAGCTCGTCCAGCAGCGGGACTATCGATTGCTTGTGCGGTATCGTGACGTTCGTACCCCTGATCTCCAGCTCGGTGATCATATCGAGGAGGTCCGGAAGGTCATCCTTCTCGGCCTGGAACTTCAGGTACATGCCCGGCATGCCCTCGTCGGCGTAGGCGGCGTTGTGCATCCACGCCGACAATGAATG
This sequence comes from Methanobacteriota archaeon, assembly GCA_021372315.1. GTDB lineage: Archaea > Thermoplasmatota > Thermoplasmata > Methanomassiliicoccales > UBA472 > MVRC01. The sequence goes on along the minus strand of JAJFUT010000099.1, from coordinate 17,460 downwards.
TGAAAGCGATTGGCCAGTGACGCCGGTGACGATGATATCGCCCTTGAGACGCCTCATCGAGCCGATGTCTATCTGTCCAGGGGACACTTCCTTGCCGGCGCCCATCGAAGCATATGTGAACGAGGCCCCGAACCTTTCGAACAGCACCCTCGTCACCGCTCCCCTCTCGCCCATCCCGATGGCCACGAAATCGTTGCCCGTCTCGGCGTACGCCCTCGATGCTTCGACGAGGGCCAGGACGTCCTTGGGCCTGTTGATCTGAAACGCGACCTTGGCCAAGCTGCCCTTGGCCGAGCAGGAGACCAGTAAATGGACCATGTCCGAGGTCTTCGGCGTCCTTTCGAAATCGTGGTAGGAGACGATCATCTTCCCGTCGCCAACCGCCTTCGAGAGATCGGCCATGGAAGCGAAACCGAGCTCGACGTCAACGTAGCTGAAACCCTCCTTGACGGCCTCGGCGAGGAACCGGACCTTCCCATCGTCCGAGCCAGAATACCTGCCGCCCTCTGCGACGGACCGCAGGGTCGCGATCATCGGGACCCCGACCGACCCGAAGCCCAAAAGGGACATTGGCACCTGGTCCATATGATCGAACCTAACCTCGATGAGGTCCGCCCCCCTCTCCTTCGCTGAGATGCAGGCATCGACGGCCGATCGGACATCCTTCTCAGCGACGGATACGCATACCTTCATGCTCACCTCTCGTTGATCGTCTCTTCTATGGCGTGGCCGAAATGCCTTCCGCCCGCCTCGAGCTTCGCGAGGATCTCCTGGCCGACCTTGAGGTCGGAGACGGAGACGGGGCCGTCCTTGGTGCAGACGCGGATGGTCTCAGCGTTCTGGAGTATGATCGAATGCTTCCTTCCCTCGGCATCGACCTCGATGATGAGCAGCGGCCTGACCTCGACCTTGGCCCTTCCGACGACCACAGGTCTGGTCTCGCCAGAGGATCTGACGGCCAGCAGCTCGTCGCCTCCCCTGATCTCAGAGAGGTACTTCGTCCTGCCATTGGCGCACATGACGTACGCGTGCACCGGGCCAGCGTTGACGCGGAACGGCCTCGCGGCGACGTACGCGCTCTCCAGGCTCTCGGAATGGATGAGGAACATGCACGAGCTCTGAGAGCCTACCAGCATCCCCTCCCCGACCTTTAGCAGCGAGCAGGTGTCGATGCACACCCTGTCGCCTATCCCGATCGGCGTTATCTTCGTGATCTTCACGGCCGAGAGGTCCATCTTGCCCGTCGCCGCGATGGAGATGTCCTTGAAGTCCGCTATCTTCGAGGCGTCGGTCGGCTCGATGGCTATGCCGTCCACGCCGACCTCCAGCGTTTCGGAGAAGACCTTCGCATCCTCCGGCGTCCTGGCCCCTGCGATTATGCTCGTGTTCGAGCGCTGGAACTCGGCTATGAGGTTCTCGAGCGGAATGACCTTCCAGTCGTTCGCCGCGATGAGTAGGTAATCGACCTTCCCCTTGAGGGCCGAGGCCTTCGCCAGGTCGTCCGGCCGATTGATCTCGATCATCTTACCTGTGAGCTTCCCGTCCTCGTATAGCTCGTCGCCTCTGACGATGATCGCGTCGAAGCGGCCGAGGCGCAACAGCTCCTTGTCCTCTTCCCTTACCAGGATATCGACAAGTCCAGCTTCCAGTGCCGTTGTCACTACCTTCTTCCTGTCATCGTAGGCAGGGAGGTGGTCGCTCCTTACCCACACCAACTTTTCAGACATGTGATCACTTGAGGATCTTCAGCGCTTCCTCGACGTCCATGTCCTCGAGCACGATGCCGCTGATGGCCTTGGTGATGCCGATCAGGTTCCTGTGCTGGAAGACGTTCCTGCCGATGCTGACGCCCTTTCCGCCCGCGTCCATGGAGTCCTTGACCATCTGGAGCACGCGCTCGTCCGAGTCCATCTTTGGTCCGCCGGCTATGATGACCGGCGCCTCTGCGCCCCTGACGACCTCCCTGAAGGAATCGATGTCCCCGGGGTAGTTCGTCTTGATCAGGTCCGCTCCGAGCTCGGCCGCGGTCCTCGCGCACTTCTTGACCAGATCGATGTTGTAGGCGTCCTTGATGTCCTTGCCCCTCGGGTAGATCATCACAAGCAGGGGCATGCCCCACTCAGTGCACTTCCTCGACACCTCGCCGAAATCGCGAAGCATCTCCGGCTCATGCTCGTCGCCTAGGTTGACGTGTATCGATACGGCGTCGGCCCCGACCTTGATCGCCTCTTCCACCGTGGTCACGAGCACCTTGTAGTTCGAATACGGGGACAGCCCCGTGCTCGCGGACAGATGGACGATAAGTCCGATGTCGCGGCCGAACGACCTGTGTGAATAGGGAATGATACCTTTGTGGAGGACGATCGCGGTCGCCCCTCCCTGAGATACCTTGTCAATTGTCGACCTCATGTCGACCAGCCCTTCGATCGGGCCCATGGTAATACCATGGTCCATCGGAACTATAACAGCGCGTCCAGTGGACCTGTCCATGATGCGTTCCATCCTAACGTTCTTTCCAAGCACTCTTTCACCTCGGTGAGCCGTGTCAATTCTTAGCACGCATATAATCCTTTCGCAGTCCGCATGCGGACCACTGCCAAGGAGAATAGCCCAGACTCTATCATGATGATGACTCTAAATGCTTTCCCCCGCCCTCCAAATCGATGCGATGAACAAAACTATACAATGGCAAACAATTTAAATGACCAGGCGGATGCCGATTTGAAATGTGGAAGCAGATATCGAACTATTTCGGCCGGTACCCATCGCAAGCGAAGGTCGCAAAGCTCCTCCTGGAACAGGGGCTGCGGGTGCAAGAGGGCCGGATATACAGCGGTGAGATCGAGCTAGGCGACGTGGCCATCGGAAAGGCGGCCGGCGTCGACAGGAGGATCGTCCGAGCGGCGGTCGAGACCATCCAGACCAGCCCTGAGCTGATGAGGGTCTTCTCGAAGCTCAAGCCGACGGCGTTCCTGAGGGACGTCGCCTCGGAGATGGGATGGAGCGCGATCGAGATCATACCGAACAACGCGTCCACGCCTGGAATAATCGCCGAGGTCACTGGTATCATAGCCACGGCCGGCATCAGCATTCGCCAGGCGATAGTCACAGACCCGGACCTGAGCACAGAGCCCCGTCTGTTCATCATCACAGACCTTGCGGTCCCGCCGGAGCTGATCCCGCGGTTGAAGAACTGCCGCGGCGTCAAGTCCATAATGATCCATTGATACGATGGCATTCTTCAATGCGGGCGGGAAGGGAGCGTCCCCGTACATCGGGGTCCTCGTTGCGGTCGTCAGCGTGTCCTTCGCGTCCATATTCATCGTCTGGAGCGATGCCGATCCGCTCGTCATAGCTGCGTACAGGATGCTTTTCGCCACCCTGATGCTTCTTCCCTTTGCCATCGGGCCGTCCAGACCTCAGATCGCGGCCCTCCCGAGGCGCCATTGGATCGTCCTGGCCTGCATCGGTGTCGTCCTCGCGCTGCACTTCTACACGTTCAATACGTCCCTCACGCTCACGACCGTGGCGGCCTCCACCTTGCTGGTCACCGCCCACCCGCTGCTCATCGGGCTCGTTTCGATCTTCTATCTGAAGGAAACGGACAAGAAGGCAATGGCAGGCATGGTCCTCGGATTCGCGGGGATAGTGCTGGTCTCGATGAGCGGGCTGGGCGGAAGCGGCTTCGAAGGAAATGTGCTGGCGCTCATCGGATGCGTGCTCGCGGCGATATATCTCATCGGTGGCAGGGTCATGAGACAGGTCATCGACATAGTGCCATACGCATTTCTCGTCTACTTGTTCGCGACGATGTTCCTGTTCGCGTCATGCTTCGCGGTGTCCGCTCCAGTGCTCCCGATGTCTCTGGAGAACATCGCGCTGTTCCTGCTCCTGGCAGGGGTGTCGACGATCATGGGGCACACCGTCTACAACTGGAGCTTGAAGTATGTGACGGCATCGTTCGTCAGCGTCTCGCTCCTCGGCGAGCCGATCATCGCGTCCGTATTGGCGATGATCTTCTTCTCACAGATGCCATCGCCGCTCATTATCGTTAGCGGAGCGATGCTGCTGGCCGGAGTGATCATAGTGGCCAAGTACGAGGTCAAGATAGGAAAAAAGGAAGTTGTTTGAGAAAGGCGCTCAATCATGGTATGACGCGATGTCCCTTACGTCGACCTCTCCCAGCATCGCCCTCTTCATAGCGCCGACCGTCGCCTTGCCCGCCTGTATCGTCGTCAGGAAGGGGATCTCGAGCTCGACGGCAAGGCGGCGCATCATGGCGCCGTCCCTTATCGACCCCGAGCTGTAGGTCGGAGTGTTGATGATGAGGTTGATCTGCCCCATGCGCATCAGTCCGAGCGCGTCTGGAGGGGTGTTCTCCCTGACCTTGTACACGGTCGTCGTCGGTATGCCGTTGTTCCTCAGGAACGTGGAGGTGCCTCTGGTGGCGAACACCTGGAAGCCCATCTCGTGCAGCTCCTTCGCCACGGGCAGCATCAGCGCCTTCTCGTTGTCGGCGACGGTGAAGTACACGCCTCCTTTGGTCGGGAGCTTCATCCCGGCCGAGACCAGCGCCTTGTACATCGCCGCGTGATAGTCGTTGTCGATTCCCATGACCTCGCCGGTGGACTTCATCTCCGGGCCGAGGATCGAATCCACGCCAGGCAGCTTCAGGAACGGGAAGACCGATGCCTTGACTGCGACGTGGTTGAACTTTGCCATGCCCACGTATCCGAGCTCCTTGAGCGTCCTTCCGAGCTGCACCTTCGTGGCGAGCTTGGCCAGCGGGATGCCGATCGCCTTGGAGACGAAGGGCACGGTCCTCGACGCCCTGGGGTTGGCCTCGATCATGTACACCTCGTCCCCCTTCACGGCCAGCTGAAGGTTCATGAGCCCCTTGATCTGAAGGGCGAGAGCGACCTTGATGGTGATCTCCTTCACCCTTTCTATCGTCTCGGACGGTATCGTCTGCGAAGGAAGGACCATCGTGGCGTCTCCGGAGTGCACTCCAGCCTCCTCGATGTGCTCCATTATGCCTCCGATGAAGACGTCCTTTCCGTCGCATACGGCGTCGACGTCCAGCTCGATGGCGTGCGAAAGGTACTTGTCTATGAGGACTGGGTGCTTCCGGGAGACGCGCACGGCGGTCTCGACGTAGGTCTTGAGCTCCTCTTCGTTGTAGATGATCTCCATGCCCCTTCCGCCAAGCACGTATGACGGTCTGAGCAGCACAGGGTATCCGATCCGGTCGGCGACGGCCTTGACCTCGTCGTACGAATGGCCGGTGCCCGATTCTGGCTGTCGGATGTCGAGGTCCCTCATGAGCTGGGTCCAGCGCTTCCTGTCCTCGGCCATGTCGATCATGTCCGGGCTCGTGCCGAGGACCTTCGTCCTCTTGCCCTTGAGCGCATGCTCGAGCGGGACGGCGAGGTTGACGGACGTCTGGCCTCCATACTGGACTATCACCCCGTCCGCGTCCTCGTTGTCGATGACGTTGAGGACGTCCTCCAGCGTGAGAGGCTCGAAGTAGAGGCGGTCCGATATGTCGTAATCGGTCGAGACCGTCTCGGGATTGTTGTTTATGACGATGGCGTCGACGCCCTCCTCCTGGCATGCCATAACGCCGTGGACGCAGCAATAGTCGAACTCGATGCCCTGGCCGATCCTGATCGGTCCGGCGCCGACGATGATCACCTTCCTCTTCTTCGAGCACTTGCCCTCGGACAAGGTCTCGTAGGTCGAGTAGAAGTAAGGCGTGGCCGCCTCGAACTCGGCAGCGCAGGTGTCGACCATCTTGTACGTCGGCACGATGCCGTTCTTGATGCGGAGCTCGCGGACGTCCTCCTCCTTCATTTGGGAGAACTTCGCTATGCTCTCATCGGGGAACCCGAGCCTCTTCGCCCTCTTGAGCAGGACGACCGAAGGCTTGCCCTTCTTCAGCTCCTCCTCCATGTGGACGATGTTCCTGATCTTCTTGAGGAAGAAATCGTCCCACATCGTGAGCGCGGCGATCTTCTCGATGTCCATGCCCTTTCTGAACGCCTCGGCGATCGCGTAGATCCTCTTGTCCGTGGCGACCTTGAGCTCCATCTCGAGCTCCGTTTCGTTCCACTTCTCGGCCTCGAGGTCGACCTTGTCCGTCTCGAGCGAGCGGATCGCCTTCATGATGCCCTCCTCGATGGTGCGGCCGATGGCCATCACCTCTCCGGTGGACTTCATCTGCGTGCCGAGCGTCTTGTCGACCGTCCTGAACTTGTCGAAGGGCCAGCGCGGGATCTTGATGACACAGTAATCGATCGTCGGCTCGAACGCGGCCGACGTCTTTCCGGTGATCTTGTTCTGGATCTCGTCCAGCGTCTTTCCGATGGCGATCTTCGCCGCGACCCTGGCGATCGGATATCCCGTCGCCTTGGACGCGAGCGCCGACGAACGTGAGACCCTCGGGTTCACTTCGATGACCCTGTACTCCTTGGTAGCCGGGTCGAAGGCGAACTGAACGTTGCATCCTCCTTCGATGCCCAAGGCCCTGATGATCTTGATCGAGGCGGTCCTGAGCCGCTGGTGGTCGACGTCGTTGAGCGTCTGGACAGGCGCCACGACGATGCTCTCGCCGGTGTGGATGCCCATCGGGTCCAGGTTCTCCATCGAGCAGATGATGATGCAGTTGTCGTTCTTGTCGCGCATTACCTCGTACTCGAACTCCTTCCAGCCGAGCACGCTCTCCTCGATCAGCACCTGCTTGATGCGCGAATATATTAGACCCCTTCCAACGATGGGAACGAGCTCCTCCTCGTTGTAAGCCACGCCTCCCCCGGTCCCTCCCAGGGTATAAGCGGGCCTGATGAGCACGGGGTATCTCCCGATGTACTCGACGGCCTTCTTCGCCTCCTCGATGTTGTGGACGGTCATCGACCGCGGCACCGGTTCGCCGTTGTCGATCATCGTCTGCTTGAACAGCTCCCTGTCCTCGCTCAGGGCGATGGCATGGGGCTGGGTCCCGTATAAGCGGCAGTTGAGCTTCTCGAGGTAGCCCTTCTCGGCCAGCTCGGAGCATATGTTGAGCGCGGTCTGTCCTCCCATTCCCGACAGGACGCCCTCGACCTTCTCCTTCTCGATGATCCTGGCGACCGTCTCGACGTTCAAAGGTTCGATGTAGACGATGTCGGCCATCTCGAGGTCGGTCTGGATAGTCGCGGGGTTGCTGTTGACGAGCACCGTCTCGTAGCCCTCCTCCCTCAGAGAGCGGCATGCCTGTGAGCCGGAGAAATCGAACTCGGCCGCCTGGCCTATGACGATGGGCCCGGAGCCGATAACCATCAGCTTCCCCTTGCTCTTGCCCGGCCTGGTCATCTTTTCGCCTCCAGCATCTTCGCGAAGTCGTCGAACAGGAAGGTCGTGTCCATCGGGCCCGGCCTCGCCTCGGGATGATATTGGACGGAGAAGATCGGGAGCTCCTTGTGGGTCAGCCCTTCGATCGTCCCGTCGTTGGCATTGACGTGAGTTACCTCGAGCCCGCTCCCTTCTATGGACGCCGGGTCCACGGCGTAACCGTGGTTCTGCGAGGTGATGAAGACGCGGTCCTTGTGCTTCACCGGCTGGTTCGCACCGCGGTGGCCGAACTTCAACTTGTAAGTATTACCCTTGAAGGCCAGGGACAGAAGTTGGTTCCCCATGCATATCCCCATGATCGGGTAGTCCTCCTTGACCTCCCCGATTGTCCTTATGACGGTCCCCTTAAGGGCCGGATGCGCGGGGTCCCCAGGCCCGTTGGAGATCATGATGCCGTCGACCTCGTTGTCGCGGAACCATTTCCTCGGCGTATCATATGGAAGCTGGATGACGTTGAACCGTTTCTTCATCTCCCTTATGATGTTCGCCTTGGCGCCGCAATCGAACAAGGCGACGGTCTTCGCCCCCTTTCTTTCGGAATCGTGACGGATGATGTTCTTGGTGCTTGCCATCCCTACGAGGTTCTCCTCGGAGGGAAAAGGCATCTTCCTTATCTTTTCAAGGACCTCCATCGGGTCCTCGTTGAAGACGATCGCGCCCCTGGGCGTCCCCTTCTCCCTGATATTTATGATGAGCGACCTTGTGTCTATGTCGGATATCCCCGGGACCCGATTCTCCTTCAGGTACTCATCGAGGGTCTTTCCCTGGTACATCTGGCTCGGCTCATCGCAGTTCTGCCTCACCGTGAACCCGCGCACCTGTACCTTCCCCGACTCGACGTCATGGACGTTCGTTCCGTAGTTTCCGATGAGCGGATATGACATTATCAGTATCTGACCGAGATAGGACGGGTCTGTCAAGCTCTCCTGATAACCGGTCATCCCAGTGTTAAAAACGACTTCCCCGTATGCAGTTTCCTCAAAACCAAAACCTGTGCCCTCGAGAATCGTCCCGTCTTCAAGCACAAGGAAACACTTTGCCATCAGAAATCGATGGTAATCTTACGGGATATATAACCCTATTTGAGATTCATCCAACCGAGTTCAGCGATTCTGTCCATATGGGGACAAGAAAATGAAGGGTTTGTTCATCCCGTGGTCATGGTGTCGGAACAGGGGAACATCGAGCGTACTTGAGCATGTTCCAAGGACCGGGAGCGGGAGAGGGGCGACGATCTCCGCCCCCGTCATAGGTTATAATATCATCCAGACCATTCGCTTCAACCGATGCGGGTACTCCACCAGGACCGGTTCAAAGGGGAGATCAAGCTCCAGGTCGAGATAAAGGACGACCTTTGGCATCTCTACAACATAGTCCGCCCAGGGGACCTGGTCTTTGCCGCGACATATCGGAGGGACGAGACGAAGACCGACAAGGTCCGAGCCGAGAGGGGCGAGAAGAAGAAGATGACCCTCGGGATCAGGGTGGAGAAGGTCGAGTTCCACGAGTACGATGCCAGTCTGAGGCTGCTAGGCGTCATCGAGGAAGGACCGCAGGACGTCGGCTCGTATCATACGCTCATCCTCGACGAGGGGGACTGGATCGACGTCTACAAGAAGGAGTGGACCCAGACCGACCTGGACCGAGTGAAGCGCTCGGTCGATGAGGCGGGCAAGCCGGTCATCGTTTTCGTCGCGCTCGAGAACGACGAGGCGACGATCGCCGTGCTGAGGCAGTACGGCATCAAGAAGGTCGCCGACATATGCGGGCCCAGCTGCGGCAAGATGTACGAGCAGAAGGAGTCCGGTGATTACTTCGGAGAAATCATATCAAAGCTCAAACAGGTCGCCACCGAAGGGGTCGCCATCGTCCTGCTCGGACCGGGGTTCACGAAGGAGAACCTTCAGGCCGAGGGCAGGGAGAGGGAGCCCGACCTGTTCAAGCGCTCGTTCGTCTACCACACGGGCCAGTCGGGGATGCAGGGCATACACGAGCTCATGAAGAGGGGCATCGGCGCGGACGTCCTTAAGGACTCAAGGGTCGCGGAGGAGATGGCGCTCGTGGAGAAGGTGCTGGAGGAGATCGCGAAGGACGGACCTGTGGCCTACGGCATCAAGCAGGTGAAGGCTGCCGTGAACGCCGGCGCGGTCGATGTTCTCCTGGTCCTCGACAAGAAGGTCAGGGAGAGCGAGATGGAGCCCTTGATGTCAGCGGTGGACCTGGCAAGGGGCAAGGTCGTCGTCGTGAGCGAGCAGCACGAGGGCGGGCGGAAGCTAGAGTCCTTGGGAGGCATGGCGGCGCTCTTGAGATACAGGGTCGAGGGCTGACGACCAGCTCATCGATATTCTCGTTACGTCGAAGGTGTCATTCTGCGAAACACTTTTGTAGGGAACCTTTCATGAAGTCATTTCGGTGTGACATAGCGTGGCATACTCCGACTGCAATTCTGTCCGCTATGGGACTCGCCGAACCGTTTCTTGTCGGTGACTTGGCGGTTAAAAGAAATATTATTAAGCTCTGCACGGCCTGTCATCGGACCTGAAGCCCGATGGTTCGCTAGTGCATTGGAGCAATTGGGAAAGGGAAAAGAGATGAAGGACAGCTCAAAGATCCTGGCAAAATTGAACCAGTACCCGCTGGTAATCTGCGACACGACGCTCAGAGATGGGGAACAGGCGGCAGGCATAGTGTTCGCCAATCTGGAGAAGCTGCGCATAGCTAAGCTTCTCGACGAGATCGGAGTGCAGCAGATCGAGGCGGGGATCCCGGCGATGGGCGGGGATGAGAAGAAAGCGATCAAGAAAATTGCCGGGCTTGGACTGGAAGCATCGATCCTAGGATGGAACAGGGCGAACAAGGAGGACATCGACCAGAGCATCGACTGCGACGTCGACTCAGTGGCCATATCGATGTCATCTTCAGATATTCACATCCAGCACAAGTTGATGAAGTCCAGGGAATGGGTCCTGGAAAGGATCACGGAGGCGATAGAGCACGCCAAGGCTCACGGCCTCTATATCTCGTGCAACGCCGAGGACGCGTCGAGGGCGGACAGGGACTTCCTGATCACCTTCGCAAAGACGGCCAAGGAGGCGGGCGCGCATAGGTTCCGCTATTGCGACACGATAGGCATGCAGGACCCCCGCCGCACATACGACGATATTAAGTACATCATCGAGAACGCCAAGATCGACGTCGAGATGCACACGCACAACGACTTCGGAATGGCCACGGCCAATGCCATCGCTGGCATCCAGGCGGGGGCCAGGTTCGCTTCGACGACCGTCCTCGGGATAGGCGAGAGGACCGGTAACAGCCCGCTCGAGGAGATAGCGATGGCCGCGAGGCACATCCTCAAGATGGACGTCGATTTCGATACCAAGAGGTTCCGGGAGGTCTCGGATTACGTCGCCAGGGCGGCCGGGAGGACGATCCCGGGATGGAAGCCGATAGTCGGCGAGAACTGCTTCGCCCACGAGGCGGGCATACACACCGATGGCGTCATAAAGTACCTCAGCAACTACGAGCCGTACTCCCCGGAGGAAGTGGGTCTCCAGCGCAAGATCGTCATCGGGAAGCACTCTGGGCGTCACACGATCAAGCAGATACTTGAGAAGAACGGGTACGAGGTCGACGACGAAGCGTCCGGCGTCCTGCTCGAGCACGTCCGTGCAAACTCCATCGCCTTGAAGCGCTCGCTGACCGAGCTCGAGCTCGGCTACATGTACGAGGACTACAAGAACGGTCAGATCCACAAGCTGAAAGACTAAGGAAAAGGTGTGATCACAATGGGCAGCATCGCTGAGGAGATACTATCGGCGCACGTCGGGAAGGCCGTCAAGGCCGGAGAGATAGTCGTCGCGCCAGTTGACTATATGATGAGCCAGGACGGCACAACGCCGTTGACGATCAAGGCGTTCGAGGACATGAACGGGCAGAAGGTGTTGGACCCGTCCAAGTACTCCATCGTCATCGACCACAACGTCCCGTCGCCGATCGAAGGCGTTTCGAACCTTCACAAGAAGATGAGGGAGTTCGCCAAGAAGCACGGGGTGAAGCTCTACGACATCGGGGAGGGCGTGTGCCACACGCTGCTGCCCGAGTCGGGGAAGGTCGCACCGGGAATGATCGTCATCGGCGCCGACTCGCACACGACGACCTATGGCGCGCTGAACGTGTTCAGCTCCGGCGTGGGCTCGACGGACATGGCCGCCGCGCTCATAAGCGGGAAGATGTGGTTCAAGGTGCCAGAGACGATAAAGCTCGTCTACGACGGGAAGCTGCAGAAGGGCGTATACTCCAAGGACGTCGCGCTCCATATGGTCGGGACGCTCACGTCCAACGGCGCCACGTACAAGGCGTTGGAGATATACGGGGACGTCATAGACGCGATGAGCGTCGACGCGAGGATGACGATCTCGAACCTGGCCGTCGAGACCGGCGCCAAGGCCGGGCTCATGGCCTGCGACGAGAAGACCGTCAAGTACCTGGCCGACAAGACCAAGGTGCCGTTCAAGCCCGTGTACGCCACGATGGACGCGAAGTACGAGCGCGTCATCGTCGAGGACCTGAGCGACATGAGCCCGCAGATCGCCTGCCCGCCCGACGTGGACAACGTCGTCCCGATCGATAAGGTGGCCGGGCTGCCGCTCGACCAGATCTACATCGGAACCTGCACCAACGGCAGGTACGAGGACCTGGAGATCGCAGCGAAGATCCTCGATGGGAAGACGGTCAACAAGAGCACGCGCCTGATCGTCGCCCCGTCGTCTAAGATGATACTGACCCAGGGGCTCGAGACGGGCATCATCGGCAAGCTCGTTAAGGCAGGGGCCACCGTATTGTCCCCGTCCTGCGGACCGTGCGTCGGGACCTGCAACGGCGTACCGTCGGATGGCGAGAACGTCCTGTCCACAGCCAACCGCAACTTCAAGGGGCGCATGGGCAACACCAAGGCCGACATCTATCTGTCCAGTCCGGCGACCGCGGCCTACAGCGCCATCAAGGGATGCATCGCCGACCCAAGGGAGGTGCTATGATGCAGACGCAGATGAGAGGCAACGCGCACGTGTTCGGCAAGAACATCAACACCGACTACATCATCAGCGGCAAGTACAAGTTCAAGAGCACCGACATGAAGGACCTCTCGACGCACCTGATGGAGGACATCAGGCCCGGTTTCCACAAGGAGATCAAGAACGGCAACTTCATCGTCGGAGGGGAGAACTTCGGCATGGGCTCCAGCAGGGAGCAGGCGCCGCTGGTCATCCAGGCAGCGGGCATCAGCGCTGTGCTGGCCAAGTCCTTCGCCAGGATATTCTTCAGGAACTGCATCAACGTCGGACTGCCGGTCATCGAGTGCGACACCTCGAAGATAGAGGAGGGCGACGAGCTGTTCGTCGACCTTGAGAAGGGGGTCGTCGTCAACAAGACGAAGGGTATCGAGATCAAGGCGGTCGCGCTGCCCCCGGTCATGGTGAAGATCCTCAACGATGGCGGACTGGCCGAGCACTTCAAGAAGTACGGCGGGTTCAATCTATGAGCCGGCCAAAACCTCTTTCCTTACTTTTAGTTCGGTGATAAAGAATGACCGGGAAAGGTCGGCCTTCGCCTTCCTTTCGAGGTCCGACGAAAATCGTTTGCTCTCACATGCCCAGTGCTTTCCTCTTCGTCTCGATGTGATCGAAGAGCAAGGCCGCGGCGTTCTTCGGGTTCGGCTCGACCCAGAACTTCGCATGGACGGCGGACTCTATATCATCCGTCAATGCCTTGACCACGTTGGCGCTCCCTCCGATGTGCGGCATCACCCCGAGAACGACGCTCACCCCGCTGCCGACGAAATAGCTTCCGATCGCTACCGCCTTGGGGGAATACCATTCGGGGGCCGCGCCCGCTATCGGCAGCTGGTCGATCCTGACGTTCGCCATCTTCGCCAGCTCGGCAGCGAGCGTGAGTATCCTGGAATTGTCCACGCAGGAGCCCATGTGAAGCACCGGCGGGATCCCCAATGAACCGCAAACCTCCTTCAATCCCTTTCCGGCTAGCTCTATCGATTCGGGCTGCATGAGCCCCGCCTTCGCGCACGCGATGGACGAGCACCCCGTCTCGACACAAAGGATGTCCCTCTTGATCAGCTCCTTCGCCAGCGTCACATGTCCGTAGTCATGCTTGACGTGGGGGTTGTTGCACCCGACGATGCCTACGCATCCCCTTATCTTGCCCGACACGATCACATCCAGCAACGGTTTCAGGCTGCCTCCCAGCGCCTTCTTGATCGCCTCGACCGAGAAGCCCACCATGGCGTCCATCGGCTTGTCCGGTATCAGGACGCGCTCCGGTACCCTGTTCGGGTAGTTGTCGATGGCCGCGATCACCATCTTCCTCGATTGTTCGTAGGCGTTCTCAGGCGTTATCTCCATGTAATAGCTACCGGAGATGGTCGCCTTCGGGGACGTGGAGAACAGCTTCGTATGGTAGCATGCGGCCGTGTTCGCGAGGGTCGGGAATATGCACTGGTAGTCGACTATCATCACCTCCAGAGCGCCCGTGGTGATCACAAGCTCCTGGTCCATGTGGTTCCCGGCCTGATGGATGCCCTTCCTCATCAGAAGTTCGTTCCCCGTGCAGCAGAGGCCGACGAGGTTGATCCCCTTGGCGCCGACGCTCTTCGCCCTCTCGATCATCTCCGGCATACCAGCGACCTTGATAACCATCTCGGACAGGATCGGATTGTGCCCGTGCAGCGAGATGTTGACCTCGTCGTGCTTCAGTACGCCTAGGTTGACCTTCGAACGGTTGATGTCAGGGGTTCCGAAGAGGACGTCCGATATCTCCGTCCCCATCATGGACCCGCCCCATCCGTCGGCCATTGACGCCCTCATGCCCTGTTGCAGGAACCCATTGTATTCGGCGCCGACCCCCATATGAACGCGGTGCATCGCCTCGACGACCTCCCGGTCGATGCTCCGGGGCAGTATCTTCGCCGCCTTCCAGAGCTCGATGTCCTCAGCCGGCGCCCGGTTAGGCATCTGCATCGTTCCCTTGATGGTGCCGAACTCCTCCAGCATCGCCAGGGCAAGCTTCTCCGCCATCTTGTTGATCGGCAGACCCGCATCGATCCCGTACTCGGCAGCCAGGCGCTTGAGCTTCTCCTCGTCCTTGACACCGTATCCGGCAGCATGACCCCTCGCCGCCTTGAGAAGGGTCTCCACGACCTCCCTGCCATGGTCGGAGTGCGAAGCGGCCCCGGTAGCTATCGTGTCGAGAAGATTTCTTGCGACCATGAGATCGGCATCGGCACCGCATACCCCTCTCGTCCGATCGCCGCCCATCAATCTGCATGGGCCCATCGCGCAACGCTGGCATGAGATGCCTTCGGAACAGAACTTGCACGGAGGCTGTTGCCTCTCGAATCGGTCCCAAACGGTGTCCGTCCCCTCCTTCATCGTCTTTTTCAGGACCTCTTTTGTTGTTCTGTCCAGTGCCCTGTCCTCTACCTTCTGGTCGATATCCTCAGGTTTCAGGTGTTTCGCTGGAACTCTGAGACATTCGACCGAGATGATCTCCGGTAATTCGTCTCCCAATGTATGATCCTCCTTACGTCTTAACGGCGCTTGAAAAATCATTTGAGTCTAAAGTTATTAACGATTTGCATTCAGAACATCAATGACCTTTCAATTAAAATATTACAATAATCATTTATATGAACGTTCAACTATGATCGATGCGCCAGCTATCATTTGCTGTCCCCGTCCCTCATGGCCGCATTGATCGCTATCTCGGCTATGTCCATGCCGTACATCGTCGTCCTGATGAGGCTGTCGATGATCGAGTTGAAAATAACGCCGGCCTGAGTGTTCTTGATCCTCGTGGAAGCGGACAGCTTCTCGCATTCGACCGTGACGAGCTTGCCAGAATCGATCGTTGAATTTGCGTTCTTGATGTTCTTTTGGAAGAAGGAATCGATGCCCGCGTCAAGTATGCTCAAAGCCGCCTTGGAGAGCTTCTTCAGCTCGTCGGCGTTCTCTAGCTTGATCTCCTGTTCCTCGGCCAGGATGATGTTCTTCGAGATCTTCTCGGCGTGATCGCCTATCCTCTCTATGCCCCTTGCAACGGTCACGAGGTCCATGCCCTGGAAGATATCGACGCCGATCTTCTCAGAAAGCCTCCTGTCCCTGATGATGAGGTTGTACTGCTTCACCGCCATCCAGTAGAGCCTGTCGACGTCGACGTCCCTGTCGATGATGTCGTGAGCGAGGCCTGTATCGTAAGGGTTCAGCGCTTCCATCGTGTCCTTGTGCATCGAACTGACGATGAGGTGCATCCTCCTGACGCACTTTTCCTGAGGCAGTTCGACAGGGTCCGACAGGTCGTGGAGCACGATGACGTTGCTCGTCTCCTCTATGACCTCCGGGCCTATGGCAAGTTTTGCGAAGTCCTTTATCGCTTGCTTGATGTTATGGTCAAGGCGCTCCTTGGACCTGATCTCTATCAGATTGAAACCTGCAAGGTAGGCCCCGATCATCTTGCGGATCAGGTGCTCGGACGATTCCTTGTCGTCCGCCCAAATCACCCTCTTCGACGAGTCCTTGCGCTTCTCTCTCTTCGGATCGATGCTGATGGTCCCATCGGGGAGCGTGATCATGGAGACCGGGTCTCCGGGCTTCAACCCATGCTGGTCGACCCAGCTCTTCGGCAGCGACACCGTCATGGTCGACGCCCCGGTCTTCTGTACCTTTCTTATCTCCATGTCCACGGCCTCCTGTTCTGTTCACTCCTTAGATAAGTGTATTGTATATACAATCCTTATTGAATATATAGATATATTTTCAATATTCTTGAACATATTCTATTTGCACAATGTATATAACCAAATTTCTAGACTCGGTCGTACTGTGAAGAAAGGCACAGGGCAGAAGTGTTCGTACGGGCAAGACAATACTGCGAACATGATTTTTCCGTTCGCGACCGCCCCGTCGCCGCTGCTTTGGCAAATTCGAACGATGGTGATCTGAATGGAAAAGAAAAATATGTACATAGCCGTCGGAATCGTCGCTATCCTTATCGTCGCTGCATTTGTCGGCTTGACGATGAACAACAGTTCCGATGACAACGCTCAAACCGTGAAGATAATCTCACTCAAGAAAACAGACAGCTCCGTTGCATATTCGCCACTGGATCAAGCCGCGGTTTATGACGGCAACTACTCTCTGTCGAGATATCTATATCTCTACACTGACGGTGTTCCAGCCGAGGGTACATCGCTCTATCTGTGGCTCAACCTCGTTCTGAACGAGACCGGTCAACAGCTTGTCGAGAACGCGGGATTCTATAGCCTCCAGCCGAGCGACCTCGCTGAAATGAAGTCAATGTTAGCTACAGGAAATAACACCGATGTGACAGGTGACTTCAAAGAGTCCGGGTCTACGACGATGGCCGAAATCGCAACTTTGTGGGCAGCCGAGTTCGAGAAGGACACGGATTACACCGTGACGTTATCGACGCCCGGTTCCGGGGCCGGCATCAAGAGCTTCTACCAAGGAGAGGTCGAGGTGGCGCAAGCCTCTAGGGCCATGACAGACGCTGAGAAAGTTCTGGCGATCGAGAAAGGTGTCAACCCAGTCGAGTGGAAGGTGGCAGTCGACGGAATAGCCATCATAGTCAACGAGGACAACCCGGTCGACACTCTGACCCTGACCCAGCTTGAAGGGATCTTCAATGGAACGATCACGAACTGGAACCAGGTGGGCGGCGACGATCTGGCGATCTCCCTCTATGGCAGGGACAGTGCCTCCGGCAGCTATGCCTCGTTCAAGGACATGGTCCTGAGGCAGAAGGAGGACTACGCGTCGTCCATGTTGCAGTTCAACTCAAATGCGCTGATCATCCCTGAGGTCGAGAACTCCGCAGGCGGCGTCGGATACGTTGGGATCGGTTACGCCAAGGAAGCCTCCGGGTCATCGGCCGAGCTGACCGAGACATCATACGTGTCCAACATCGCTATGGTGAGCAAGAATTGAGCACGATAGCAAAACCGAGCTCCAAACCATTTATATTTTATATTTATTTATA
>JAJFUT010000094.1 GCA_021372315.1 Methanobacteriota archaeon | reverse complement strand
AGCGATTTCGTCACAGGGGCGCTCATATCGCTGGGGAACCCGTTCCAGTTCGCGTTCTGGGTCGGGATAGGCGGTTCCGCGATAGCGGTCATCGCGCCGAACCCCGAGGCGGTCCATTTCCTGGTGTTCTTCCTCGGATACACAACTGGCCTGATAGCCTTCTCGTTCGCCTATTCCGCCCTGATAGCATACGGAAGGAAGTACATCACGCCCAGACTTTTCCAGGTGATCAACGTGATCTGCGGCCTGGTGCTGATATACTTCGCCCTCAACCTGATGTGGATGACTTTCTTCGGATAAGGACGGAAGAACGCCCCGACCCATTGGAGTACAGTAAGGATGTCACGGTCGGGCGGGTTTCAGTTGTGCGTGTAGTACGCCACTACCTTCGGGGACACCTGCTCGAGCTTGACGAAGCCGAAGCGTTCGAACTGGACGACCTTACCCTTCTCGAACTCCGGTATCGGCTCGGCCTTTCCCTCCCTCTTCGTCCCGTCGGGCATGTGGACGACGCACTCCCTCGCATTATCGGGCACCCAGTGCGCTATCTTCACCTTGTCCTTCAGGATCGAGAGGTCGTTGCCGATGTACCTTCCCTTCCCGCTGACCAGCTCGACGTTCCCCAGGTCCTTGAGGCGGAGCTTACCGCGTTCCATGGCCTGGGAGAGGTCGTCCTCGGTGACGAACACCATTATCGGCCTGCCGGTGAGCTTGAGCTCCCTGAACCCCCTCTCGGGATGGTCTGGGTGCACAGGGGCCTTCGAATGAAGCTCATCGACCCCGCACACGTCCAACGGTTGTGGGTTCCAGACGAAGAAATATCTGTCGGCGTCGGTGTCGATCCTGTCCCTGTTGTACGCGTAGAGGGAATCCCAGGAGAACTCGATGTCGACCTCCTTTATCCCGCAGTCGATCCAGAACGCCCTTATGGCGTCGGCTCGGATGCCGCGCTTCCCCATCGCGCGAACGGTCCCGAGGCGCACGTCGTCCCATCCGGTGTACTCGCCGGTCTTGATGCCCTTTCCGACAGTCGAGGTCTTCAGTATGGCATCCGGTATCGAGACGAGACCGTAATGATGGTACCACGGCATCTTCCAGCCGAAGTAGTTGAAGATGTACTCCTGTCTCAGCGTGTTGTTGAGGTGGTCCTTCCCCCGGATGACATGGGTCAGTCCGAGGGAGTGATCGTCCACGGCCACCGAGAAGTTCATCATCGGGTAGACGCAGTAGCGGGTCCCTGTCCTCGGATGGGGCGTGGACTTGACGATCCTGAATCCCACGAAATCACGTACCGCGGGGTTCGGGTGCTTGAGGTCGGTCTTGACGACGAGGACGGCCTTCTCCTCCTCGAAGTCTCCGGCGAGCATCCTGTCCCACTTCTCCAGCTGGACCTCGATGGGCTCCTCCCTATGGGGGCATGGCTTGCACTCCTCCTTGGACTTCCTCCACTCCTCGACCGGGCAGGTGCATACGTACGCCTTGCCCATCTCGAGCAGCTGCTTGGCGATATCGTAATAGAATGGGAACCTCTCGCTCTGGACGACGGTCTCGTGGACCTTCACACCGAGCCATTCGAGGTCCTCGGGTATCATCTTGTACGCGTCGGGGTCGATCTTGTCCGGGTTCGTGTCCTCGATGCGGTTGATGAACTTGCCATTGTAGCGCTTGACGTACTCGTCGTTCAGGATCGCCACGCGCGTATGGCCCAAATGCAACGGTCCGGAAGGTCCCGGAGCGAAGCGCATGACGACCTCACCATCGACCGCGCCTGGCAGGTCGACGAGCCTGTGGACCTTCTCCACCTTCTCCTTCTTGACGGTCATCGACGAATCGATCGATTCGAGCATGGTCCTCTGATCTTCCGGCGTCATCGCGTTGACCCGGGTCAGGATCGTCTCTATGAGAGGAACGATCTCCTTGATGCGAGGCCTCAGATCAGGCTGTTCGGCCATGACCTTACCCTGCACGGCCTTCGGATTCGCCTTTCCTCCATATAAGAAGGCGTTCTGCAATGCGTACTTGAGGATGATGCTCTCTGCGCTAGGGTCGACCATCATGCGTCCGATTGAATATGACCGTCAAATAGCTTTTGCCCTGACACGCTTCGACAGGGCCCGATGGTCCTCAAGGTAACTGTTATTAGAACCGAGGGGGATGTCGTTGGCATGTCCATGCGCTCGATGATGAGCTCCTTCAAGGACCTGAAGACGATCGACAGGCACGTTCAGAACGATCTCGAGCCGACGAAGATCATGCTCGAGGACCAGCGGAGGCCCGTGCTGTTCAACGACCTGAACGGGATGAAGGCTATAGGCAACGTCTGGTCGGACCGCGACCGCGTCGCCAAGGCGCTCGGGCTGAAGAAGGAGACGCTCACGGAGAGCCTCGTCGATGCGTTATCGAACCCCAGGAAACCGAAGGTCGTCAAGGACGCTGAGTTCTATGACCACGTGTACGAGGACTTCGACCTGATGAGGCTGCCGATCCCGAAGTACTATCCGAACGACGGGGGCCGGTACGTTACGTCGGGCGTTGCCATATCCGAGTTCGAGGGGAAGAGGAACATATCGTTCCACAGGCTGATGCTCATCGACAGCCACAGGTTCGCTATCAGGCTCGTCCCGAGGCATCTCTATACGATGCACCAGATGAGCTTGAAGAAGGGCAAGGAGCTCAAGGTGGCATTTTGCGTGGGCGTATGCCCGTCGATACTTCTCGCCGGCGCAACATCGACCGATTACGCGGCAGATGAGATGGAGATCGCAAGCGCGATAAGGTATCAGGGTCTGAAGCAGGAGGTCGAGGTGGCGAAGACGCAGGAAGGTCTCATGGTCCCAGCTCGATCGGAGTTCGTCATCGAAGGACGCCTGACGGCAGCGCAGGTCGACGAAGGTCCATTCGTGGACATCACTGGCACTTACGACCCTATCCGGAGGCAGCCGCTGTTCGAGGTCGACAGGGTCTACCACCGCACGGACCCGCTGTTCCACCTCGTTCTGCCTGGAGGGTTGGAGCACTACCTGCTCATGGGGATGCCAAGGGAGCCGGTGATCTATAAAACGGTCCGGCAGGTCGTCCCGAGGGTGCACGGCGTTCGCCTGACGGAAGGGGGATGCTGCTGGCTGCATGGAGTCGTCTCGATCACCAAGAACAAGGAGGGCGATGCGATGAATGCGGCCATGGCCGCATTCACCGGTCACCCTTCAATGAAGAAGGTCACCATCGTCGACAGTGATATCGACATCTACAACGACGAACAGGTCGAGTGGGCCGAGGCGACGAGGTTCCAGGCGAGCAAGGGATTGCTGGTCGTCAATAATGCGGCAGGATCGTCCTTGGACCCGAGCACCGAGGGTACCACGTCGAAGGTGGCGATCGACGCGACGAAACCGATCGGCAAGGAAGGGTTCGACAAGGCGACGCTTGAACGCTGCTAATGGCCTCAATCAAGGCCTGCGCCCGTGAGCATCGCCAAGATGAGAAGTAAGAAAGAGCCCATGTTGGACACCCAATGGACCTTCCATATCTTCACAGGCCTTTTCATCATCACCAGGCCTGTCACGATACCGGTCACGCCAAGGACGACGGCCAGAAGTCCGATCTGTCCATGCAGGGTATGGAAGAGTTCGCCATCACCGCCAGAGTACACGATAGACCACGCGATGAACGTCCCGAAGAACACCAGATAATATGTTATGCTGATCCATCTATGAAAGACCCGCGGGACTATCTTTGGAAAAAGACTGGAAACGGCCTTTATCCTCGAGTTGCGCATACCGGAGAGACCCGCCATAAGACCAAGCAATCCCGCAAGGACCATCAATGGGACATGAAAACCGCCCTCATCATCTTCGGACCCATCATCAGCAGAAGCAGGCGACGTGATGATCTGCATAGATAATATTAAGGTCAACACGATAAAGATCGTGATGAATCCAGGATTCATCGGTTTCCTTCGATTCATGTCAATGGTCTCAATTGTATCAATCATTATTTCAAATGTTGTGTAAATCTCAAGTACGGCTAAATTATGAACAATTAATATTATACATCAATTATAATAATACTAAAATACCTAATTAAAATACCATTGATCATCAAAAAAAGGACTATGAAAATCGTTTCGAACGATGTTCTATCATATCAGATTTTTAGTATATGTACCCAGTATATTTATGGTTCATTCATATAGATATCTTAAAGATCGAGTTTGATTATTCTGAGGTCATCATTTTTGATAATATGAAGTACATACCTTCTAAAACAACGAAGAATCATCCAGTGTTGCTATGCTGCGGATGATCGGTATCAGAGGATAGGAGGGGCGAAAGGGGGCGAAGGGCTCCATGATCGCTCGCAAGATCGACTAAATCCGCCAGATAGGGAGACGAGATGATATGTCAGCTGTGCGTATGAAAAAATTGGCGGCACCTGTTGTGCGATGTTAATATTATTTTCTGTATTGGGGGTGCTAGTATTCACCGCATCCATTACTGATGCAGGAACCATCGACACTGGGTTGGTTATGATACAAGTGAGGATAGGTAGCAGAAGGCGAATCTCGGTCAGGACTATTGGGAAGGCGACTGGGTTTCATATCAGATGAGAATATCGACATCAGACACCGACCTATGGGGCCAGTCTCAGATAACCATCGTATACGATTTTTATGTTCCAAGTTCAGACGCGATCTGCTTTGACGGATCCGACACCTCGACAACATATGGATCCTCCTGGTGGTCGGGTGATCTTCTGCCAGATGGTCAGGATCAGATAACCTATCTGGGAACGGAAGGTACTGATTACTATCATATCCCGACATCTGCGGCGGGGGAAACAACGGCATTCGCAGTATTGTCCCTTGTGCTGACGTCCAGACTGAAGGCTCCAGACTTCGGTGACTCGTACGTATGGCTGCAGAACCTCGGGCAGGGTTCGACCTTTGAGGGCTCGGGAAGCGGAGCGATGCTCTACATCCTCGAGCTCTACGAGAACGGATTCTTCTACGAGGCGAAGGACCTAGCGGACGGAATGAACAACGCAGAGGAATGTGTTGATCGGGGAACATACTGGGGAGGGGTGGATAGCTCGATGGCAAACCCGCTCATCTCCTATTTCTCATCACTTTGCGGATACGATCGCACCTATTGCGGGTGTGATTACGACGGGGAATGCGGGGGTGAGTTCCAGTGGTCGATGAGACACGAATATGTCGCCTGTGGCGGAGTGATGGTCGAGCTGACCATGAATGACAGGGCGTTCATCTTCCCGATCAACCTGTTCTACGGAGGGTTTGGATCCCGGTGAACGCCAGCGGCTCCGAATAGGAAAATGAAAAACATTAAGGGGGCCAAAAGCCCCCTGATCATCACCATTTTTTAACTCTCAGGTCCAAGGTCTTGTCGCGTTCCTTTCCCAGGCTGACTATCGTCACCTTGACCTTGCTCTCCTTCTCGATGAACGACACATAGTCGCGCAGGGTCTTCGGCAGCGAGCCGTAACCCTTCTTCATCATATTCGCGAACTCATCGGAGGTCCAGTCTTCCCAACCGTCGAACTCCTCGTAGATCGGCCTAGCCTTCTCCAGGTCCCTTATCGACGCCGGGAAGTTCTTGACGACCTTCCCGTCGATGTCGTACCCGGTCGCCACCTTGATCTTCTTCATCCCGTTCAGGACGTCGAGCTTCGTCAG
>JAJFUT010000081.1 GCA_021372315.1 Methanobacteriota archaeon | reverse complement strand
TCGAGATATTTCCTTCTGCGTCCAAGATCTTCGCCTTGGACGTGGTGAGCAGCTCGTTGATCAATGCCTTGTACTTCTCCTGGGTCTCGGACAGCTTCTTCGCCGGGCGGGCACGCGGCTCACGGGGCTCGGCAGGCTCAGACGGTGCGGGCTTCTCGGCGCGCTCCTGCGGCTTCTCCTGGCGCTGTTCGCGGTCCTCCCTCGGCTGGCCGCGCTCCTGCCTCTCGCCCCTCTCGGAGCGTTCGGACCTGTTGTCGCGCTCGGACCTCTCTCTCTCGCCCCTCTCGGGCTTCTCCGGGACCTTCTCGTCGCGGTCGGCGAAGGCCCTCTCGGCCTTCTCCTGGCGCTCGAAGCGCTCGAGCTTCTCGGCCTTGTCGCTGCGGTCGGTCTTGCCGTTCTGCGCCGCGTCTGCCTCGAGTCCGAACATCTCGACGAACTGCTCGCCCGGGATCTTGTTCCTCAGGCACTTCATGATCTGCTTCTGCGTGAGCTCCTCGACCTCATGGGCCCTGGGCGCCCTGGCGACGAAGTCGACCTCGGCCACCTGGAACAGCTCCCTCAGGATGAGCTCGCCGCCCCTGTCGCCGTCCACGAAGGCCGTGACGACCCTTTCCTTGGAAAGCTCGCTGACGGTCTTCGGGATGTTGGTCCCCTCTACCGCTATGGCGTTCTTGATCCCCGACCTCAGGAGGTTAAGGACATCGTTCCTGCCCTCGACGACGATGACGGCGTCGGAGTCCACGACGTTCGGTCCCGCCGGGAGGCGGTCCTTGCCGAAGTAGATGATCTCCTCGACCTGGACGGACTGCCTGACGCTCTCGGTCAGGTCGACGCCAGTGGTCTTGGAGACCTTGATCAGCTCGGTCAAAAGCTCCTTTGCGCGGTCGATGATCTTGGCACGCTTGGTTACCCTCACGTCCTCTATGGACTCGATCGCGATCTTGGCCTTGCACGGCCCGACGCGGTCGATCGTTTCAAGTGCAGACGCTAGGATGACAGTCTCGACCTGGTCGAGACTTGAAGGTATCAAAACTTCTCCCTCGGACTTTCCCTGCTTCGAGTGTACGTCTACCTCGATCCTTCCGATCCTGCCGCTCTTCTGCAGGTCCCTCAGGTCGAGCTCGTCACCCAGCAAGCCTTCGGTCTGTCCGAAGATTGCACCCACCACATCGGGCTTTTCAACGATACCGTCAGCGTTAAGCCTTGCCTTGATAAGGTACTTGGTGGTGCTTGGGTCTATGTTCATTTACACACCTCATTTGCTTTCTGGAAAAGTCGCTCTAAGTCCAATCGGTCACAGTTCTATGTCCCGCGAGAGTATGTTAGGGTCCCTCCGGCGGAATATCCTTCCCTACGGTCGATCTCAAGTCAGTTGCTGAGATTCGTGATGGATGATAGTGAATTTGTGATATCGGAAAGCTTAGCCGCTTTTCCAAACCCTAATTGTGATATCCCCTTTTAAATACATTTCGGTAGAATAATCATCAATGGTCTATGGTCCCGGATGCCTTCATCAAGGTCGGTCCGGACGGATGCCATCATGTATCGAAGCGCCTTCGGAGGCTGCTCTTCCAATGCCTTCGAGAGGACGAATCAATATTAATGAGCACTTCTATTTGGATTATCCATCCAACTCATTCGGAAGGATGGTCGGCACTTGATCGATTGTGACGCGAAGGTGCGGGAGGAGCTCGCAAAGGGCGACATTGGCGAGAACAGGCAGTGCGAATACTATCCCTGCCACTTCGACGGTCAGAACTGTTCGCTATGCTTCTGCCCTTTCTATCCCTGCAACGACCCCGCGCTAGGGACGATGGTCGAATCCAAGAAGGGAGGTATGATCTGGAGCTGCGAAGGATGCTTCTGGACCCACAGGCAGGATGTCGTGAAGGACTTCTACAGGCTATTCAAGGCGTCATCCGAGGACCCGTCGACGGAGAACCTGTCGAAGATCAAGAGCGAGCTCGAGAGGACGCACCTAAAGGATGCGAAGAGGGTCATGGTCATGGGAGCGACGTCCGGGGCAGGCAAGTCCCTTCTAACGACGGCGCTCTGCAGGCACTTCTCCGACCTCGGTTACAGGGTCTCACCCTTCAAGGGGCAGAACATGTCGTTGAACTCGACCGTCACCGCCAAGGGCGAGGAGATAGCCCGAGCACAGGATTTGCAGGCCCGAGCCGCCCGAGCCGAGCCTAACGCGAGGATGAACCCGATCTTGCTCAAGCCGATCAAGGACGACATATCGCAGGTCATAGTCGAAGGCAAGCCGTTCAAGGACATGAACGTCAAGCAATACTACGACGAGTTCGCGCTCGGGGAGGGCGTCAAGGCGATCGCGAGAAATCTTGACGTGCTCAGGAAGATCAACGACATCATCGTCATCGAAGGCGCTGGCAGCCCTGCCGAGATAAATATGATGGACAAGGACATCACGAACATGAGGACGGCCGAGATCGCCGACGCGGTTTGCATCCTCGTCGTCAACATCGAATGGGGCGGGGCGTTCGCCTACGCCTATGGTACGCTCATGCTTCTCTCCGAGGAGCAGAGGAGGATGTTCAAGGGCATAATCATCACTAACCTGCACGGAGGGAAGGGATCCCTGAGCAGCGGCGAGGAGTTCCTCAGATCATCGACGGGAGTGCCGGTGCTCGGCGTACTGCCTCACATCGACCTCGACCTGCCGGACGAGGACTCTATGTTCATAGGCATGAGGAAGAGGAGGTCGGACAGGCTCACGGTCGGCGTGGTCCGCCTTCCCCGCATATCGAACTTCACCGACCTCGATGCCCTTTCCCTGTCAGGCGCGGAGGTCAGATACATAGACCGCCCTGAAGAGGTCTCGGAAGTGGACGCGGTGATCATCCCTGGCACGAAGAGCACGGTCGACGACCTCCGATGGCTTAACGAAAGGGGTATGGCCGACGCGTTAAGGAAAATGAGGGGCAGTAAACCAATCCTGGGCATATGCGGCGGATATCAGATGCTCGGCGAGACGATCGACGACATGAAAGGGATAGAGGGAGGGGTAGGGAAGGTCTATGACGGGCTCGGCCTTCTGCCAGTGAGGACGTACTTCGATGCGTACGAGAAGAGGACGGTGCAGGCCTCGGGCAATCTCATATCCGACCGCTCCAAGGCCGTAAGGGGCTATGAGATTCACATGGGCAGGACGGTAAGGGACGGCGGGTCCGAACTGTTCGAGCTCGAAGGACCGGAGGGGAGGCACAGCGAAGGAATCGTATCGGAAGATGGCATGGTCTTCGGCACGTACCTGCACGGGGTCTTCGACCTTCCCGCCTTCCGAGAGCTGTTCCTTTCCCGTTCAAAGATAACCTTGGCTGAGCTAAAGGACGAGGATTACTCTCAGGTCGTAGAACGAAGCCTCGACCGTCTCGCTCGGGCGTTGGAGGAGAACATCGACCTTGATCGTTTGCATGATGCCATGGGGGTGCCGAAGTGAAGGGCTCCATCATGTTCCAGGCCGTCTGTTCGAGCGCGGGGAAGAGCACGCTCACGGCGGCCCTGTGCAGGCATCTGGCTAGAAAGGGCATCGACGTCGCCCCGTTCAAGGCGCAGAACCTGTCCTTGAACTCGTTCGTCACCGAGGACGGAGGGGAGATGGGCATATCCCAGGCTTTCCAGGCGTGGGCCTGCGGCATCGAGCCCGACGTAGACATGAACCCGATACTCCTGAAACCCAAGGGGGAGGGGGGCATGCAGATCGTGCTTCACGGCCGCCCTCTCAAGGACATAGATCAGAACGGGGAGAGAGCGGACATCGGCGAACTTCTCGGACACGTCTCGGACTCATTCTCAAGGATCAAGGGAAGGCACGATGTCATCGTCATCGAAGGTTCAGGCTCGCCCGCGGAGATCAATCTCAGAGGCAGGGACGTGGCGAACATGGCGACGGCGAAGATCGCGGGGTCGCCTGTCATCCTGATCGGCGACATCGACAAAGGAGGGGTGTTCGCTGGACTGTACGGCACCTACAATCTTCTCGATGAATCGGAGAGGGCGATGGTCAAAGGGTTCATCATCAACAGGTTCAGGGGTGACGCGTCGATACTTGGTCCAGGCATCGAACGGCTCGAGAGCGAGATGAGCTGCCCCTGCCTTGGCGTCATGCCCTATGCGAGATTGAGGTCGCCGGCCGAGGACAGCATGGAGATAGGCAAGCAGGAGGCCGATGCTTCGGGAGGGGATGTGAGGGAGGTGTGGCTGCGTTCACTGGACGACTTCACAGACGTGTTCGAGCGGTCGATCGACATGCTAGCTCTGGAAGAACTGATAGAAAAGGGACCGTGAGCCTTAACCGCCCGAGGCCACCTTGATTATGCGGAACTCCTCTCGGTCCTTCAACCTCTCGGTGATCGGCACGGGGACCTTCCCTCGAAGAACGATATGCGCGTCCGGATAGAGCCCCATCGTTCTCAGGACGTCCTCCACGGTCGACCCCGAGGGCATCTCCAACGACCTCGTCTCCTTGTTGAACGCGATGATGACGACGATCTTTTCGGACATCGGGACCACAACAGGCGCTAGCATGGATTAAAATGTTTCACTGGTCCGGCCGATGAGGCATTGAGCGCGGCCGGTTCACAGCTTATCGAACCAGTGCTTGACCTTGTTCGTTGTGAGATAGATCGGGATGAAGAGCATGATCAGTATGGAGATTAAGGTCGATATCATCGAGGAATCCGAGAAATCATCCTGGTACCACCTGAACACCGAAAGCACCATGCCGACGATGGTCAGCACTACGCCTAGCGTCCAGACCCATCCCCGTCCTTTCAGGCATCCCAGGCCGAACAGCAGGAAGGCAAGGCCCAGGAACACGCTGAACACGCCGACCCCCATCGCCAAAAGGTCGTCCTTCACGGCCAGGACCGCGGCAGCTCCACCAACGATCCAAAGCAATCCGCCGAGGAATGCTAGAACCCCGACCACCGCGATACCTATGGGTATGCCCCTTTTAGACATCAGAGCACCAACGCGGCTCGATGATATTTGATGATTTTCGGACGATATTCTTTGTCGCGCTGAACGCGGTCCAAGGCGTCAAAATAAATATAGGGGAAAGGGAATCCGTGCGTTGAGCCGAGGTAGCCCAGCCCGGTAGGGCGGTAGTCTCGAAAACTACTGGGATCCTTCCCTCGGGAGTTCAAATCTCTCCCTCGGCGCCATTTCTTCTCATCTCAGATATTCGAAGTAACCAGGGCCGAGCACGTTGTCCTGAACCCAGTTGGCGAACGTCTCCGTCGCAGGGTACAGGTCCTCCGAGAAGTTCTCCTCGAGGAAGGTCTCGAACTGTCTGTTGATGACCATGTCCTCCTCGGTGGAGAGCCCTTCCTCGATCTTCGGGAAGATGTCGTTCTCTTCCTCGCGGATATGCGCGAGCATGTGGTCCGCCATCTTCTTGCCGTCGATTGAGAACGATGCGTAATCCTTGGCCTTGAGGGCGCTGCGCATCGATGCGATGAGCCTCCTCGCTTCATTGTGATCTGCTATGAGGTCGTCATAGTCCGCATTCGAGAGGGAACCGGACCTGAGGGCGGCGGGGAAGACGAACCTCTCCTCCTTCGTGTGATGGAATCCATCTATGAACTTCTCCATGAACCCTACGATCTCCTTCATCTCTTCGAGGTGCTTCTCGACCATCCTCTGCTTGGCGGCCTCGCCAAGGACGTCGACGACCTGGCGGATGAGGCCATGGTCATATTGCAACAACGTGATGGAAACGCGCATCGAATCGATTAGTCATCTTATTCATGATATTACTTTCTGAGGGAGGGCCCATCCACGACAGACGGGAACGTAAGGTATTGCAGATCGGAATCAACTCATCATTCATGCAAATCGGCGGCATCGCGATCTCTTCCTTTCATTCATCATTTCTTCTTCACCGGGGCATGTGAACTATCGAAAAACCCACCCCGAAATGTCCAAAATCCTTAATGATGAAATTAGGGCGATCAGGACTTCGGCGTTCCCAAGGTAGCGACCGACATTAGCTCGGGCCAATCCGCCAGCGTCTCGATGCATCCGTCGGTCTTGTTGACGACGCCCATGACGACGACGCCGATCTTGTCCGCGAAATCCAGGCCGTCCTTTATCTCCCTAAGGCAGCCGACACCGATGATGGCCCTCGGAAGATATTTCTTGACCATGCGGCCGATGAACGTGGAGCCGGGAACGATGAACACCTTGTAGCCCATTCCCTCCAGCTCCTTTATGGAATGGTCCAGGTCGCATCTGCCGCAGTGCTCGCATGCAAGCCCTTCGATCGTCAGTGCCGCCGGGCACTTCGCCGACCTCAGGCAGTGCGGCAGGAATATCGCGCGGTCCTCCGGCGCGATCTTCGAGAAGTCGCTCCTGCTCATGCTGTTGTGGAGATTGATGAAGAACAACGTAAGTTCGCTATCGTTCAGCCCGAAGACCTTTGCGACGCTGCGAAGTCCTCTCTCCACGTAGTCGAAACCGGCCCTGATCAGTCTCGGAGAATAGAACCTGCCATGCTTGATCGAGAGGAACACGACGCTCACCAGTACGAGTATGAGCAGCAGGAACAGCAGTGATATGAGGATCAGGCCTTCGCCTAGTACCAACAGCATCTGCGTCCAGAATTGTGACTCGACGACCACGGACATAGAAAAATGCTCGATGTTTATTATCTTATCTATCCTCATCCGCTTTTTAACGGAACAGCCTAATAACGTGATCGATGGAGTGACTGGACGTTATCAATTCTTCGCTCAGGGCGGAGGTTCGTCCCTTGTTCATTCCTTTGACATGCTCCGGAACAATTTGAGGACGTGGATGGAGTTCATCTTCACGCCGACCTTGTTGGCATGCCGCTTCATCGTCATGATCTCCGACAGCGAAGGGACCTTTCCCGCCATGAGCTTCTCCAATCCCTTCCTCTCCTTCCTCATCCAATCAAAACGCTCCAGAACCTTTTTCGAATAGCCATCGAGGTCGTCCCAGTTCTCCAGGAGCATCTCCCCGGTCTGCATGGCATATAGATTTCCATCCGCGACGAGGGGAGCGACCGCTCCAATGCATTCGCCTATGCCGACGATCTTGCCGTTCATCACGAAAGGCTGCGAAAAGAAGGGCGATGTCAGCCTGACCGTGCTATGGCATCTGCATCGAACGCGGGCCGACTCCTTCTTTTCGTCCATCGCGAACCGGGGCTTGTACGACCTGACATCGGACTTTAGGTTTCCGAAACCCATATGGAACTCGCCTCCGCCAAGCGGAAAGCACCACTCGTAGCCGACAGACGAGGTCCTGAACCAAAATCCGAGCGGTTCGTCGGTCTTCAGCCTATACTGCTTGCATTCAGCGATGAAATCGTCCCCGATCGGAGGGAGGTAAGCCCGGCTCACACCGGTAGCGTCGACGACCCTGTCATATTCGTCAAGGTCGACCGTTCCAAGCTTGATCTCCTTGTCCCCGATAAGTTCGTTGATCAGGGCAGGCTTATCTATCGTCAATAGGTCCGAAGGGATTTCCATGCCGTCGAACGTTGCCATCTCCGAATGGTGCAATATGAAACGGGAGGGGTCGGTCACCTTCTCGAGCATCTTGCGAATCTCGTCCGAAGGGGCGAAGCCCCAGGCGCAGGGTCGGCATCCGCATGCCGTCGTCTTCTTGACATCGTATAGATCGATGTCATTGAACCCTTCCTTGACAAGTCGTCTGTACAGATACGCGCCAGACATGCCCGCTCCCGCGATGGCGATCCTCATTACGCTTTCCCTCCGTCAACTGCCTTTCCCGGCAAATGCTATCCTCAGGTTAATTGTATCGTCCGATCGCCTTAGCATCTCCGATCATGGTGCTCGTTCCTCTAGGGCGTCGACGTAGCAGGTCAGCTTCTGTTTCAGGACGTTCGAGTTCACGCATATTCGGAGGTCCTTGTCGTCAGAGACCCCGTCGATGACCTTGATCGAGGAGCTGAACGCCTCCGCCTCGGGCAGCAGGGCGGCGAGCCGGTTCTCAGACCTCGTGAAGAACTCGTGGTCCAGGATATTGTCATATTTATCGGGGTAGATCGCACAATAGAGCATGTTCGACTCTACGAGGTCGTTGAAGAAATGCGTACCCAGCGATGCCTCGGGAACTAGCCCTTCGTGCATCGCGACGACTTCGCATAGCACGGAGACGGTGTTGATCTCCGAGAACGAGACCGGGACGCCCATCTCCGGCGAGGACGTCGCCCATCTCCCGGGTCCGATGAGGAGCGTCGTCAGCTTTTGCTTCCCGTCCTTTAGATGCGTCAGCTTCCCGACTGTCCTGGCGACCTCATAGCGGTCGCTCATCTTCATGTTCCCATAGACCTCAGGGACGACGTAGATGATGCGGTCCACCGTCGTAGCCTTGCTGTTACCGATGACAGGGCCGGTGGACTCGAGTATTATCTTGTCCGAGCAGACCGGGCAGGGCTTCGCGATCAATATGTCCCCCTTTGCCTGGAACGGTCTGCACTGGAGAAGGTTGATCTTATAGTCGTCAAGGTCGGAAAAGTTCGCGGTGAACTCGATGTCCACAGGGTGCTCGTAAGCGTCCTCCAGGGTCTGCAGCATCTCGCCCATGTCCTTAACGAACGATCCCTGGGACAGAAGCTTCTCGAAGGTGAGCATCCAAGAGAACACATCCTCCCTACCCGCGTCCCGGATGCGTCTTTCCAGGTCTAGGTCTCGGGAGGCGAAGATGTCCAATGGGAAATCCGGAATGTTCTCGACGATGTCCTTGAACGAACGGGTGGTGAGCCGATCGCTGGCAAGGTCTATGATGTCCCCCTTCTTCTGCGAGAACTTCCTGACGTCGTCGGAATGCGCCTCAGGCCGTCGCATGGGCGCGTTCAATGCGACGATCCTCGTGTAATCATCATCGACGCGGTCGACGGCTCTCGTTCCCAGGCCGAAGACGAGGCGGATCATCCCCGCCTCGGGGTCGATCTCGCTGTTCCAGACATATGGGTTGTACGAGACCCCAACGCCGGCGATCTGAGGGAAATATTGGTCCTCATAAACCGAACCCGAAACGCGCTGGACGAGTATCGCCATCTGTTCGTCCCGGTCGAGCAATCCCCAGTGGGCGCGATATGCGAGGGCTTCAACGCTCAGCGTGCTCGCGTAGACCTTACGGATGGCGTTCAGGAAGTTCTCCAACCTTGCCTGCGGCGTCCCTTGGTTGGCGCAGAAGACGCTTTCGTATTTTCCGGAGAAGGCATTTCCATAGGCGTCCTCCAGCAAGCTCGATGAACGGACGATGATGGGGGATTGTCCATAATATTCTAGCATCTTGACGAACTGGTCCTCGATGTCATGGGGGAACTTTCCGGAGAGCATTCGAGCTTTCGCCGTGCCGTCCAATGTGATCCCGGACTCGGGGTCGTTGAGCTTCCGCCTGATCCACCAGCAGTGGTTCTGGATCAGGTAGGTGTAGAAGACGTCCGAACCTATGTAGAACGAATCATGCGGTTCGAGCTTGTCCGCCCATTTGATGTCGTGCTTCTTCAGGATCGCCCTGGCCAGGAGCATGCCGACGGACTTTCCCCCGATCAGTCCGGTCCCGATCATGCGTTTTCCGATATCGACGACGTCCGAGAAATCCAGGTATTTCTCGATGAGCTTCCTCGGCTGGGCGTCCCTCGTCACGGCCATGCGGACCAATCTATCGTAGAGGCTGATTGCCTTCAGGTCCGACCTTCTTTCGGCCTTCGTCGTGTCGACGATCTCCTGGGCCCTGAGGAAGCTTTTCGTCCATATGTCCTTCTGGTGCATCGAGAAGTCGAGCCAAGGCTGGGGAACATCTGACAATATCTCAGCGGTCGTCCTGCTCGTAAGGACAGGGACGAAATCCTCCCCTTCCCAACGATGGAGCATGTACATCGTCTTCGATTGCCGTCCATCGACCTTCAAGGGATGGACGTAGATGTCCCCTTTGTTGTTGTAGACGTCCATGACGACCTGCGCCGTCCCATGGATGGCGTCTATGGCAAATGGCGTATGATGATTTCGGAACAGGGCGAAATACGCAACCGTGTCGTAATCGTAGAGATAGGGGCATGCCAGCATGAAGAAGTTGCCAAGCATGCGATCGCTGTACCAGTCGACGGAGAGTTCCGAGAGACAGTCGAACACATAGTATGCGCCTTTCCCGAACCTTTCGATCGTGTCGAAGATCTCGGATATGAAGTTCTCGAAGCCCAGCTCAGGATGGAGCTCGAAGATGTGGTCGCAGTTCTCCTCCGTGACGACGACATCATGGTCTGCGAAGCGGAAATAGATGAGGTCCCTTTGCTGCGTTCGTGCTTCCTGGCAGAACGGACCTACGAAGCGAACATAATCTTCGACGGTATCCACCTGGAAGACGACGTTATCGCCGAGCATCACTCCGTTCAGGATCTTGTCCAGGCCCGGAAGCCCGGTGTTCGATACCCCCTCTATTTTCTCCACGGTATCGAATCCGAGTAAGGTAGTGATAAAACCATTTGTTGAAATCGCCAAAATCGTGTAGGGCTGGAGGGACCGCATGCACCTAGTCGTCAAGGCTGCCCGATCTGAAACCCTCAAGGTCCAGGGCGACATACTTGAATCCCAATTCTTTTAGTTCGCGGACAAGGCCATCAGCATCAGAGATCAGCATTGCGAACTCCTCTGGAAGCACCTCGATCCTTGCAATGTCGTCGTGAGCACGAACCCTCAGCTGCGTCACACCTATCGTCCGGACGGCGTCCTCGGCCCTCTCGATCCTCTCAAGGAGTTCGCCCGTTATCCTCGTTCCATAGGGTACTCTCGATGCCAAGCATGCCGAGCTAGGCTTGTCCCAGTTGTCCAGACCGAAAGATCTCGCCAGCTCTCGGACCTCACTCTTCGTCAGGTCAGCCTCGGCGAGGGGACTTCTGGTGCCCATCTCCTTCGCGGCCAAAAGGCCCGGCCTCGAGGTCTTGGCGTCATCGGCGTTGTTCCCGTCGACGACCATGCTCAGGCCGCGAGCGTGCGATTGGGACCATATGGTCTGAAGGATCAGCCTCTTGCAGTGGTAACAACGCTTAGCATCGTTCCTGGCGTACTCCTCCAGCGATATCTCGTCGGTCGGAAGCTCGACCATCTCCGCTCCGATCGAGGCGGCAAGCTCCCTCGCCTTCTCCCTCTCGTACGAAGGGAACGAGGCCGAGACGGCCGTGAACGCCACGACCTTATCCCCCAGTTCCTCCTTGGCGACCTTCAGCAACAACCCGCTGTCCGTCCCTCCCGAGTAGGCCAGGGCGACGCTGCCCATGCTTCGTAATATCGACCTCAGCTCGTCGAGCTTCTCCGTCGCCGTCATCACGGGTGTCATAAATGACGACGGGATAGATAATCCGTGGCCCGGAACAAGGTCTTTGGGGGCGCTTCCTCAGCAACTCAAAAATAATACCCTCCCCAATCGCCTCCGCATGAACGCACGGGAGGTCCTGGAACGATTGCAGCGGGGAGAGATCGACATATCCCGAGCGGAACAGCTACTGAAGCTGGACTTTCTGGAGAGGATAGGGGAGCATGCCGTTTTCGATCACGGAAGGGAGGCGAGGCGGGGCATCCCGGAGATCGTGTTCGGCGAATCGAAGACCCCCGAGGTCGCGGCCGAGATCGTGTCGAAGGCGATCTCTGACAGGGACATCATGCTCGTGTCGAGGGCCAGCCCGGCCCACGTGAAGGCCATATCCAAGGCCGTGGACCCATCGTGGGTCCGTTATGAGGAGAGGGCGAGAATGGTCGTCGTGGACAAGAGGCCTGGAAGGGAGAGCAAGGGCCTCATCGGCATACTCACAGCCGGTTCCTCTGACATAGGCGTCGCCGAGGAGGCGAAGGTCGTGGCCGAGGCGATGGGATGCAGGGTCATGGTATCGTACGACGTAGGGGTGGCAGCTCTCCACAGGCTCATGGACCCTCTGATCAAGATGTTGGAGGCCGGCGTGGACTGCCTCATCGTCGTCGCCGGGATGGAAGGGGCGCTCCCGACGGTCATCTCGGGCCTTTCGGACGTTCCTGTCATCGGCGTCCCGACGTCCGTCGGCTACGGGTACGGCGGGAAGGGGGAGGGAGCCTTGATGGGCATGCTCCAGACATGTTCCCCAGGCCTCGTCGTCGTCAACATCGACAACGGCGTTGCAGCGGGGGCGACGGCAGCTCTCATCAGCCTTAGGAGCAGAAGAGGATGATGTTCGGCTCGAAAAAGAGGACCGACTTCACGATCCGGACGATGGTCCGCGAGGACATACCAGACGTCCGGGAGCTCGCAAGGGCGGTATGGGCTGACCAGCTGTTCAAGGAGACGGGAATCGACATCGAGTACCCCGCAAGGGAGATGAAGGTCTATGGGGCCTACATCGACAATGAGCCGGACGGCAACCTGGTCGCTGAGGTCGAAGGCAGGATCGTCGCAGCATCCTATGCGCACACGTGGGGGTCGGTAGGCTGGATCGGTCCTATCGAGGTCGTCGCGAGGTGGCAGGGGAACGGCATCGGGACCGCTCTGCTGAGACGATCGGACGCATACCTGGGATCGAGGGGATGCACGGTCATAGGCGTGGAGACGATGAGCGACAGCGACAAGAACGTGGCGTTCTACGATTCGCTGGACTTTTCGATCAGTTCGCCGACGTTCGTCTATGAGAAGGTGATTGGCAAGGTCACCGAACTTAGCGGAATGACCGAGGAGCTTCCCGTGGACAAGTGCGAGGAGTTCCTTCCGATGTTCTCGTCCATGACCGATTCCATCTTTCCGGGAATGGACCTGAGCAAGGAGTTCAGGATGACGATGCTGGGCGGGCTCGGGAAGGTGCTCGTCTATCGCGATATCGATGACATCGTCATCGGCGCCTCGATCGTCCACGAGCGGACGGTCGAAGGCCTCTCGAGCCATCTGATGAGGGCGCTGGTGGTCGATCCCGGTTCCGAGTCGAGGGAGAGGGCGTTCTCTGTACTGATCAACGACTCCGAGGTCGTGGCCAGGGAGATGGGGGCGAAGAAGATGTTCTTCACCTCCTCCGTCAGCGCACTTTCCGTGATAGCGTTGGCCGACAGAGGGTATAAGGTCATCGGCAACAACGTCAAGATGCTGAGGACGGGGGAATACCACGAGAAGGGCGATTTTCAGATCATAAGCTGGGCCGGATGACCTTGAAAGTTACGGGCTACCCTTGGCAAATGGTAAATACGGCATGGTTGTAGGTTAGGTCAGAGCAGCATGAGCTATCAGGTATCAGACGTCGCCATCAAGGAACTCTTCGGTCCGATCGAGAGGACCGACAATTCCATGGTGAGCAACCTCTGCGTCCTTTGCAAAGGGTCGAAGAACCTGTGCGGAAAGGACAGATGCTCCCTCATGGTCAAATATTACGCGAGGTCGAGGACCAAGCCGCTCATAGACTCGCTCGATCTGGCGGGCAGCAGCCCTCCTGGCGTCTTCGTCGGCCGTTACGGTTATCCGAAGGTCGACGTCGGACCGCTCGTGCCCCCGGACTTCGGGGACACCGCCTTCATGGACACGCCCGAGGGATGGGTCGGGAAGCCGATCGAGGACATCTGCGACTTCAGGTTCAGGCTCGTCCGCGGCAAGTTCAGGGTCGGGGTGAAGGACTTCCAGAACGCAGGCAAGATGATGGACCTGACGCGCGATCTGGCATTGTCCGTCAACTCCGTGGACGTCGAGGCGAACTTCAATAAGAAGCCGTCAGGGAAGATCGTCCTGGACGACGAGATACAGCCGTTCGGGCCGTCCGCCAGGCTCAATAACTTCGACATCACCAATCCCAAGTACGATCACAAGGTCGAGAAGGCGTTCTACGATACTGACATGAAGGCAGTCGAGGCCGTCACGTCCCTCTATAAGGACGGCGTCCTGATCTCCAAGCTGCAGAAGGCGTTCAGCATAGGGGCCTTCGGCGTCGAGAGGAACCGCAGGCTGGTCCCGACCAGATGGAGCATCACCGCCGTCGACGACACGCTCGGGAAGGACCTCCTAAGATCGACCAAGACTTTTCCGCCGATAGGCGAATGGCGCATCTACGACTGGGACCAGCTCGACAACAGATGGTGCGTGATGCTCATGCCCACCTCGTGGCGCTACGAGCTGATAGAGGCATGGTACCCCAACACGGCGTGGAACCCGATGGGCAAGCAGATAGAGGTCATCTCTTCGCACGAGCTGTTCGATGGCCGCAAGGATTACGCGGAGATCGGCGGATGCTATTATGCGGCCAGGCTTGCCGTCAACGAGCTTCTGATGAAGGAGAGGCGCACTGCCGGCGCGGTAATATTCAGAGAGGCCCATCCCGGATACATCATGCCCGTCGGTGTCTGGAACGTCAGGGAGAACGTCAGGCGGGCATTGCTCGAGCAGCCATCGAAGTTCAACAGCCTCAACGAGGCGCTGGTACATCTCGGCAACCGTATGGACATCCCGGTAAGGCGTTGGCTTTCGACCAGCGAGGTCCTCAAGGACTTCCTGAGGCAGAGGAGGATCGACGATTATGTTTGACCTCGACTTCTTCATCGACGGCTCCGGAAGGAAGGATGAGATCAAGGTCAAAGTGTACGAGGCCAAGTGCTCCGTCGCATTGCCAAAGAGCAGCCTGCCCGGACTGGACCTGGCCTTGAACCCATATGTCGGATGCGAGCACGGTTGTCTATACTGCTTCGCACCGGACATCGTCAAGAGGCCGAGGGAGACCTGGGCGACCGAGGTCGGTTACCGCTCGAACATACCTGTCCTGTTGAACAAGGAGCTGAGGACGAAGAGGGGAACGATCGGCATCGGGACCGTGACCGATCCGTACCAGCCGTTGGAGAAGGTGCTGTTGCTGACGAGAAAGTGCCTGATGGAGATCGTCAGGCACGACAATCCGATATCGGTCCAGACGAAATCGGACCTCGTGCTGAGGGACATTGAGCTGATATCGTCGTCCGCGAGGCCCGAGGTCGGAATAACGATCACGACGTCCGATGAATCGCTGGCACTGAAGGTCGAGCCGGGCGCGCCCTCGCCGAGAAGGCGTCTCGAAGCCCTCTCCAAGATTTCCGAGCAGGGCATCAACTGCTACGCGATGATAGGCCCTGTGCTCCCGTTCGTCGGCGAGGAGGAGGTGACGTCCACTCTCGAGGCGATCGGTTCCACCGGATGCAGGAGGGTCATGGTCGACCGCCTGCGCATGCGGCCTGGCCTGGAGGAGGCGTTCCTCGGGTCCAAGGTCGTCTGGACGACCGGCTGCCTCACGGACACGGTACGGATGGGCACCCTTTCCAGATACGTCCGTGACGAATGCGTGCGCATGGGGCTCAAGTTCGAGACAGCGTTCTGATCGCTGCAAGACCTTTTACGAACCGTGCCTGTCAGATAACAACTATATTGCACCTTCACGATACCGAGTCGTAAAAGTATGTATTTATTTGGAGTGAAATATTAAATTACATATATTTGCTGGCACTCAGTCATATTTGTTGATGAAGATGCCACGTTGTGACACAATACTTATATAGAAGCACTAAAATACCCCGACAATAGGAGGATTTACCTATGGCATACGGTATGGGAAACAATCAGCCGATCATTATCCTCAAAGAGGGAACCGAGAGATCTAAGAACAAGG
>JAJFUT010000052.1 GCA_021372315.1 Methanobacteriota archaeon | reverse complement strand
ATTAGCTGAGTTTAGCTTTGATTGGTTTTTCGGAAGATCATGGACGACCGCCGGGATCTTCGCCGCGTTCGTGGTCTGATCTTCCGACAGCTTCGGAGGGACGTACTTGTACGGAATGGCCGCGTTGGGCTCTGTCTTAGCCGGAGAGTCCTCGACGTCGGCGACGTATTTGACTACCCAGCCCCCTCCATAAGCGTCCTGAACTACGCTGTCGATGGCTATCAGTTCCTGCGGGGACTTGACGCGCATCGTCACGGACATCTGTTTCCAGAACTCGACGAGAACGCTCTCTTGGTCGCGGTACTGCTTTCCGACAACGCGGTGCGTGAGGACCTTACTGGGCATTCGTGCGCCTCCCGTGGATCTCCCTGCGATTCTTCGCTGTCTGAAGCTTGTCCTGGCAGTCGCGGACGATCTCGGTGTAGGGCCTCGTCAGCTTGTGCAATCCTCCGCATACCGGGCACTCGATGACCGGGACGAATGCGGGGTTGAGAGGCATCTACTTCACCTCCTGGAATCTGTCTGGGCAATGGCATTCCTTCGGCGTGCACTTGTGGAGTTTGCACGGAGATTCGGGGGGGCACATTTGCGTCTGCTTATCCCGGTTGCATACCTCGGCTTTGACCTCTTTAGGAGCCTCGGGCGCGGGCTTTGCGGGCTTGATGGAGCGGGGGCGATAGGATACCTCGCCGAACCTCCGCATCGATCTCAGGCGGTTCCTCACATGCTCTTTAGATATGCTCAGTTCGTTCGCGATCTCCAAGAGGGTTAGTTGTTGAGGTTTGGTTTGGAGATAGAGCGCCCTGATGCGCTCGTCCAGTGTGGCACTCACGCGCTCACCTTCTTCTTGACAGAGATGGCCAGGTGCATCGTCCCGTCTTCCTCCTCCAAGGACCCCTGGACGATCTCATATCCCTTCCCCTCGGCCATTCCGCTCAGCTGCACGAGCTCGCGGGAGAGCGCAGAGAACAGGGACGGACAATCTACCGGGCCCGTTTCGATCATGCCTATGTGCTCGTCGAGGTCCTTCCGGATGACGACGTCGTCCTCATCGTGGATGTGGTATTCTTCCTTCTGATGATCAAGGGTAGAGTCTATCAAGGGCGGGTAATCCGGGACGATGACGGTCTCGCGGTGGACGGCGTTGGACTTGATGTGTTCGTAGTCGGTGCATGTCTGCGGGTCACATCCAAAGAGACAATCGACTTCTGCGGGATCGACGTCTGTGGCCGGTGTGATGTGAAGGTGGATGCATTCTCCACAAAGTTCATCGAGTGATTTCCTGACCGGCGCGTCGTCCTTGACATCGAAGGGGAGGACGAGCTCCTCGATCGGCGGAGCGGCCGGGGGGTCCGGGTCGACGGGGACGGACTCGCATAGCCGGTTGCATGGACGCTGAGGGCAATCGGTCTCATGAAGATCTCTCTGAGCCTCGACCTGGGCCACTTTGTCCTTGAGGTCCTCTAGGGCCTTGCCGCCGGCGTCGATGCGCTCCGCGAGACCTTTGACCATCTCTCCCTTGGTCTCAGGGAACAGCCTATCGACTATCGCCTTCCTTTCATCCTTGGGGATCTCAGGATGGCCTTTTGACAGATGGATCACCACGTTCCATCTGTAGTTCTTGATGTTCGTCACGCAGCCTTCGACGGGGCATGGTATGTCCTCGGGTCGATCGTCCTCGGCCTTTGGGTCTTCCTCTGATGATTTGTTCGCGGGGTTCTTTGGACAAGATGATTCGTGCTTGAGGACACGCCCTGCGCTGGTAAGTTTCCTTCTGCAATATTGGCATTTGTTATCACTTTTATTGACTGGCCCATCTTTCGGCTGAACGTCTGGCTCGGGGGTCTCGGGAAGGTCCTTGCTATCGTTCTTAGCGGCTAGGTATTTCTTGACCTCTTCGTAGGCCGCGTCCCTGACCTCCCTGTCAGTGATGCTCTCGTATCCTGGCTTCTTTCCCCAGGCCCGTTCGGACTCGGCCGCGATCGTGTAGATCTCCGCGCGGTTCGGGCCTACGAAGCTCTTGACGATCTCGCCGTCCCTGAGCTTGTTCGAGATGATGTTCCTGCAGCGGTCGATAGGGACGTCCTGCTGCAGAGCTCTGCTCTCGATGCTCTCCTGCGATATTCCTGCGATGCCTGCCTCTTGAATGATGCTGATTACCTTGTCGGCGTTGCTTGTGATAGTATCCACTCCTGTGAAATTTCATATGAAAAATGTCTAGGGTTTTCGACTGCCGGGCGCAGGAACGAGCTCAACGGAATCGCCCCTCGAGTTCAACGATGCGCTTGGCCCACTTGACGAGATCGGCGAAGGAATTGTCCTGCTTCATCGTGTTGCATCTGCGGCAGATGATCCAGATAGTCTCTCGGCTGATGTCGTTGGTATTGTAGGCCCTGTCCAAGGTCGGGCTGTTCTTAGAGGAGCCTATCCCATAGAGCCACTGCAGCTCGGTCCCGCATATGGGGCATTGATAGGTTTCCCTTGCCATGTCTACCAGTTCTGCTAGTGTTATGAATATTTGGCAGCCCCTCTTCTTATGAGAATTGAGGGTGGCCTTAGCCCAATGAAGTTGAGGATCCTCGTTCTTTGATTGGACGTCCTTGAACTTCAGGACCGGATGCAGCTTTCCGCAGGCAGGGCACTTCGTTCCGCTCTCGATGTACGCCCCGCAATGGTGACAAATGAACATCAGGTCTGCCCTCCGTTCACCGTCTGGCCTTTGCACCAGGCTATGAGCTCCTCGACGTTCTCGAAGCCGCAGTCCCGGATGAGCGAGATGTTCTGGGGAGCGAGCAGCCAGCCAGTGAAATTGAACTGGCCTTTCAGCTTGTCCTTCCTGTGCTCCATCCAGCTCTTCATCAGGACGACGCGCTGTTGTTCGATCGTGTCCCTGCCCTGCTGCAGCATGTTGAGACGGGACTGCGCTTCATCGCGTTGGATCCTGATGATGCTCAGGTTCCGTTCGGTCTCGGCGAGCTGCTTGTTGAACTCCTCGATCTTGTTGGCGAGGACTATCGGAGAGTCCTTGTCGAAGGAGTGGACGCAATCGTTGAAGAGCTTGCTCACGTTGGCGTCGAGCCCGTACCTCTCTAGGATCTGCTGCGAGGCCGCGTCGATATGGATCGAGGTCTTGTAGCCGTTCGGAGGTCCGCGGGGCCGTCCCCTCTTACTCACGGAAGGAGGGGTTAACATACCATCCCCCATTTCCGATGGAAACGGCAAAATCCGCCTCGTTCGTTATTTTCTGTAATACGGTATTTCCTGGGGTATTCCGGTATTACTGAAAATCTTCTAGAGATAATAATAGAAGGTTTCCACAGGAACATACCCCGGGTTTTATAAGGGTATCCAGTACCTTCATTTCCGATGGAAAGGAGGGGGTTCACGGGCACCACCCCGCAGCTAAAAAAGCGGCGATCATCCCGAGCATGATCGACAGGACGATGATCGCTCCGGAGAGCGCCCTCTGCAGGTCGCTCATAGGGGCGCCCCCGTCATGTCGACATGAGCGCAGCTAGTTACAAAAACAAGCTTGCCCGAGCGTGTGAGCTCGGACAGTTTCCGTTGCTCAGCACCCCAAATCCGATAGGACTCTAGAAGGGCCTCCCTCTTCGCGAGTTTTTCCGAACCCGTTGTAATTTCGGGGGATGGCCAGTGATATGTGGTGGGCCCAAAGAGATTTGAGCCCTCGGTGTGTGTCTGGCTATACCTCGATTTTACACGAATTCCTGTAAATCGCGGGAGGGTCAGCGGATCATTCTCATCGCCGGAGGCATCGGACGGGCGCCTGAGATCCTCATACGCTCCCTCGCGGTCTCTAACAGATCCGATACAGACTGATGCATCAGGCTCATGTCGTCCACCGTCAGGCCGCAGTATTTCCTCGTCTGCGTCTCCGACACGTGTCCTAGAGCCTCTACCAACGTCTGCATGTTGTTCGGGTCCGCTTGGATCGCTATCCTCGCCCCGGACCTCCTCAGCCGATGGCCCGACACTATCCGGGCCAAGTTCGCCTGCTCCCCTGCTTCGTGGAACCGATTGTCTATCCCGGTGTCCCCGTATGGATACAGATGCCCTTGACGCCGATAGATGAAGAACTCCT
>JAJFUT010000043.1 GCA_021372315.1 Methanobacteriota archaeon | reverse complement strand
G
This sequence comes from Methanobacteriota archaeon, assembly GCA_021372315.1. Lineage (GTDB taxonomy): Archaea > Thermoplasmatota > Thermoplasmata > Methanomassiliicoccales > UBA472 > MVRC01. Next base: position 4,303 of record JAJFUT010000043.1, on the reverse strand, counting down.
AAGATGACCGACGAGCAGCTCAAGCTCGACTTAATCTTCGCCAGCCAGTAGTCATTTTTCGTCAAAATTTCTATTTTCGCCGGTTGGTGTTACATTTTTAGCGCCGAGGATCCCCTGGCCCAATTCTCATTTTGGTTCGGGGTATTTAAAGTCTGAAATTCAGGTTAAATATGTGAAAGAGGGTATTTTATTAGCTATATCCCTAGTGACTCTCTTTATCGGCTTACCTTTGAAAACATTTAATTCAGATACAATGTCTTATTTTGCACTGGTTGGTTCTATTTTCCTTTCGGTGACGTCAATGTATTCCGTACTAACAGCCAAACTATTAAATGCAAAAATTATTAGTGGGATATCATTAGTATTTGGATTAACTGCAATCGGCATAGATTTAGCATATTGGGATGCATGAGGTATTAATATGAGATATGAGAACCCGCCGAATCTACTGTATATAAAATTTTGCATCTCCATGTTAATAGTCGTTATAATAATTAGTATTTTAATGCTGTCGTCTAAAATTGGATTGTGGGACGGATGGTCTAGTCCTCTTATATTGATTGGTGGTTGGTCAATAATGCTTTTTGGGGTCTGGTATCAGGAATATTATACACGTCCCCAGGTTATTGATGTTGTTAATGACGGTTTGATATTGTCAATGAAATATACTGGTCTGCAATATGTAAAGTGGAATGAGATCATTGGATATTTTTCATATCAAGAGGACAAGATTGGTAAAGAAAACGGGTTGTTGTTATTGAAAAGTGGATCGGTGTTAAGGACTTCCACCAGGATTTCAAAGGCTATCGCAAATCAGTATGAAATAGTAATGGGTGCTGCATTACCTGAAATTGGTACGAATGAAAATCTAAGATCATTTAAAAAGCGAATTGGGAATCCACGTTTTTGAATTGATTATAGGTAGAATGAATATCACAACGGATACGATTTACTAAGCCTGGTAGGAATTTATACCATCTGTTTTTAAATGGTGAACTGACATTTTCGCAGTTTTGTACTTGTGTACTTACTAGCGAGGTACTGAATGACATCAAGTCTTGACCGATCTGGGATAATAGAAAAAGAGGTCGAGGAAACTCATTTTAGGTCTCCTCGTGTAAATAACAAAGTATAGATGTTTAGCTGAAATCGACCTGCTTGCTCATCTCTCTCGGCATGTAGAGAGGCCTGTTCGGCATTCCAGCGGTCTCTTTCATTACCTTCTCCGCGAGCTGCTCGATCGTCATGTCGACGTTCGCATTGACGGCGCGCTCGTAGACGCTGAGCGTCTCGGAGGACACTTCCTTGTCGCCGACGACGATGACGTACGCGACCCAGTCCTGCTTTGCCTGACGGACCTTCTTGCCGACGGTCTCACCGCGGTCATCGAGTCCGACGCGGATGCCCATCGCCTGAAGCTTGTCGGCCATCTCGGTAGCCTTCGGGAGGTGCGCATCGGATACGGTCAGAAGCCTGACCTGCTCCGGGTTGACCCAGACAGGCAGCGTTCCCAGCTTTCCCTGGGTCTCCATCATTACCGCCGTGTCGAAGAGCGTGTAGAGATAGCGCTCGACGGTGCCGATGACCGCCGTGTGCAATATGATCGGGTACTGCTTCTTGCCGTTCTCGTCCGTGTAGGTGATGCCGAACCTCTTGGCGTTGCCGACATCGATCTGCACGGTACCGATCTCCCTCGCCCTCTTCATATCGTCAAGGATATGGTACTCGATGTTGACGGTCCAGTAATAGTTGATCCCTTCGGGATAGAAGTGCAACAGCGCCGGCTTGTTGTGCTTCTTCAGGATCTGGAGCAGCATCTCCTTGTGCTGCGTGTACGCCTCCTTCGAAGAGAAGTTCACGAGCATTTCGTAATCTCTGCCGAGCTTGCCCGCCTCGATGTAGATGCGGTCGTCCAGCTTCATGAACCAGTCCTCGGACTGAGGGATGTCCTTGCATATGACGTGGAGGTCCGGCATGTTCATGCGCCTCGTCCTGAAGCACAGCATGGTCTCGCCTGACTGTTCCATCCTGTACGAGTCGGCCACTTCGAACGCCCCGTAAGGCAGCGACTTGTAGCTGATGTTCCAGTTGCGCATCATCGCGAACTGCTGGTGGCAGGCCGCGTATCTGAGGACGAAGTCCCTCTTCTCGCCGTGGATCATATAAAGGCGGTCGCCGAACAGCTTGGCGTGCTCCGCCACCGGCGGCTCGTCCAGGGAGAACATGTTCGTCCCCTTGACGGTGTAGACTGACAGCCCCTGAACGGAGTTGACGATCTTCCAGGAGTAATCCGCGCACAGGTCGAACATCAATGCTCCCTTCGAGGTGAAGCACATATGTCCGGCGTCGCTCATCGATTCCCACTGGATGCCGAACTTCTTGCAGAGGCGGAGGTACTTGACCTCGCCCGCGAGGGGCCACTCCTTCTTGAGGGCCTCCTTCTGCATCATGATCTGGAAGCATTCAGTGCCCTGCTTGAACTCCTCTGGAGAGACCTCGGTGCCGTCCGGAAGCAGGACGATGAAGCTCTCCTCGCCCCTCTTCACCTGCTCCTCGACGCCCTCGAAGTCCCTCGAGAGCTCGGAGAGAGGATGTCCCTTGCAGCTTATCTTGAACGATTTGTACCAGCCGAACGGGGCCCTCTGGACCTCGGCCCCCATGTCGTTCAGGACGACCTCGAGCCTCTTGAGCATGTCCTTCCCGGTCTTCGGGTCAGATAGCTCCGGGCTGAGGTGAGCGTAGGGATACAACATGATCCTGGCAGCTCCGACCTTCTCGGAGACATCCATGAGGTCCTTCGCAGCCTCTTGGGCCACGGCCTCGATCTTTCCCTCGTCCTTCTTCTCTACGGTAATGAACGCGACGAGAACCTCTTCAGCTCTTCCTCCCTTGTGTCCCTCTGGCAGCTCCTCGGCGACAGGGGTGGGCTTCTTCGTCTCGTATTCCATGAAGTCAGCGTGTATGTATAGGGTTTTCATCCCAACACCATCATCTAATAAACAAAATTGTAACATACCCCACGTATAAAAAATATATCCGGACCAGAATCTCTGGTGTGTGCAAGCAAAATTTAAATGGTGTCATACGGTTGCCTGCTCAGTATCACTATGTGGCTCAAGGACTTTAAGAAGGACACCATGGCGATCTCGAAGGTTGCCATAGCGATCATAATCGTCGTGCTCCTGCTCGCTTCGACCTTCGCGGCGTATGTCTTGGTATTCAATGAGGACAACTCGTCGGTCGGGACCGGGGATTCGATCACGGTCAACTACTGGGGGACCGTAAACATACAGGGTGTCGACAAGGTCTTTGACACGTCCATATGGGATGTTGCGCTCGACAACGAGACCTACCCGAAGGCGGCCTGGTTCTCGATGAAGACGCAGGCCAGCTACTCCGAGTTCACGTTCACGGTGGGAAGGGGCCAGACCATTACCGGATTCGACATGGGCATCAAGGGCATGAAGGAAGGGGATTCGAGGACGATCGTCGTCACCCCAGAGCAGGGATATGGGGTTCTGGACGAGACGAAGATCGTCACGATAGACCTGAACCAGACGGTCTCGGTCTTCATGACAACCACGAAGACGGCCTTCAACAGCACGTTCGGCTCCGTACCGTCGGCCGGTCTGACCGTCACGCATCCTACGTACGGATGGCCAGTGACCGTCCTGAGCGTCAATGAAGAGACGAAGGTGGTCGAATACCAGAACGTTCCGACGCAGGGATCCCAATACAAGGTCTTCGCCAACAGCAACGAGAAGATCGTGTCCGGCTGGAACATCACCGTCAACTCCGTCGATACGACCGTGAGCGAGGACGGGGAGATCAAGTTCACCCACATGGTCGATGAGGAGGACTCCTGGAACATCAAGGGATACGTCGGTACGACGATGTTCATCCTGATAGATGTCGACACGGCGGCCGGAACGGCGAGGACGAACTACAACAGCCCGCTCGCAGGCCTGACGCTGACGTTCCACGTGACCCTCGAGTCCATCAACTGAACGTAAAACCTTTGATCAGGCGCCGTCCGGGCCTTTTACTCTGGACATCTTCTTTTTATTCACATAGGACAGCACAAGGCTTATCGCGATTATCGACAGGACCAGCACCATCGTGACTATAGTCGCCGTCCCGCTCGAGAGGTACGCGTAGAAGATGCTGCTCAGGGCCAGGACGACCCCGTACTTTATGACCCCCCCGAGCACGGTGTAGCCGACGGCCTTTTTGAGGTCCCAGTTGCAGATCGCCACGAACGCGCCCATGAACGGCAGGACCGGCGCGAGCCTGTTCAGCAGTA
>JAJFUT010000034.1 GCA_021372315.1 Methanobacteriota archaeon | reverse complement strand
TATGATCGATGACGGTGCCGTTCCTGATCGGCGTCACCTTGAACTCCTTCATCACAGCTCACCTCCAAGGATCAGGTTCAACAAGGCCATCCTCACCGGCACTCCGTTGAAGGCCTGGTCGAAGTACTTCGCATGCGGCGTTCTGTCGACCTCGGGGGCTATCTCGTCAAGGCGGGGCAGCGGATGCATTATGATCATGTCGCTCTTCGCCTCCCGGAGGCTGTCCATGTCGACGCGATAGATGCCCGCGACCTTCTGATACTCCGCCAGGTCGGGGAACCTCTCCTTCTGTATCCTCGTGACATACAGTACGTCTGTCTCGCCGATGACATCCTCCAGCTTGCTGGAGACCTTCGGCTTCCCCCCCATCTTCTCGATCTGCTTGATGGTGTCCTTGGGCATCTGAAGGGAGGGAGGGGCGATGAAGCTCAGCTCGGCGCCGAACATCGTCAATGCCTCGGCCAGGGAATGCACGGTGCGCCCGTACTTCAGGTCGCCGACCATGGCGACCTTCAGGCCGTCCATCTTCCCCTTGTTCTTCTTGATCGTGAAAAGGTCCAAGAGCGTCTGCGTTGGGTGCTGCCCAGCGCCGTCACCGGCGTTGATGACAGGCTTCTGCGAGAACCTTGAGGCCAATCTCGCAGCTCCCTCGTGCGGATGCCTCAGGACGATGACGTCAGAATAAGATTCGAGCATGCGGATCGTATCAGCGAGCGTCTCTCCCTTAGCCAGCGAGGTCATCGACGGCGTCCCCATGTCCAGGGACCTTCCGCCGAGGCGGTTCATGGCGGTCTCGAAGGACATCCGGGTCCTGGTGGAGGGCTCGAAGAACAGGCATGATAAGATCTTCCCGTCCAAGGCCTTGGTGATCTTTTCGCCGCTGGCGTATGGGATCATCTTCTCCGACAGGTCCATAATTTCATCGATCTGTTCGCAGCTAAGGTCTCGGATCGAGACTATGTCCATCCCTTTGAAGCTCATGCTCTCACAACAGAATCCCGACCAGCCTATTTTACCTCTTCGGAATCGAACGAACAGAGGTCGGTCGCTCAGATGTCCCTGTCGAAGCGTTCGAGTATGCTCTGCATGCTATCGTACCAGTCGTCAACGCAGCTCTGGAGCTTCAGCTTGAGGTCCTCCTTGCTGATCGCCCGGTAAATATGATAATAGCCTCCCCGCTCGATGCTCTTCGTCTCCCTGAAGCACATCCCGCAGGTCATCATCTTCTGCAAGGCCCTATAAACGGTGCTCCTGTCCTTCCCCATGAGATCGGCCAGTTCGTCCGCCCTTGTAGGTCCTACCTGCAAGAGCTTGTTGTAGACGAGAACCTCGAACTCGTTCAGAGAAAAAGCGCACTGGACGAGGTCTTGGCACGTTCCGACCTTTGTCACCATCTTATCGAAGGGCATGTTCCACCCGCTTTCGAAATCCTTATATAATTCGCAGTTATATAAAGTTGTTGCACAACCGTGCATAACCGAGGAGATGGTTAGATGCTGAAGGACGAAACTTTGGACGCCAGGGGCCTCATGTGCCCGATGCCTATAGTCAAGCTCTCAAAGAAGATCAAAGAACTGCCGGTAGGGAAGGTTCTCGAGCTCATCGCAGACGACGTCGGTTCCAAGGAAGACGTTCCGGCCTGGGCCAAGCGCACCGGTAACAAGCTGGAAGAGATGAATGAAGAGGGCGGGGCCTTCTACTTCTACATAAGGAAGGTCCAGTAGGTTCAGGATGCAGGCCTCCACGTATGTCTATGGCATGCTCGGAACCAGGAAACAAGATCGTACGAACCGTATCGGATTACAATAAGGGTTGATTCAAATGGTCGAGACTAAGAAGATCGCTATCGTAGTATCGGAAGGGACGTTTGATAAGGGAATGATGTCCATGATGATCGCCAACACGGCGGCCAGCATGGGCATGGAAGTGCATATCTTCCATACGTTCTTCGGACTGAACCTCCTGAAGAAGTCGAAGAGCCCGAAGCTTGCGGGAATGTTCCGATTGTTCACTGGGTCCTTCGTCAAGAAGATGAAGAAGATCGGTGTGGACAACTATTCGGAACAGATGAAGATGGCCTTGGATCTCGGGGTGAACATCTACGCTTGCAACACAACGCTGGCGCTGCTCGGGGTGAAGAAGGAGGACATGTACGACGGCGTCAAGATACTTGGCGCGGCGGGATTCCTTGACATCGCCGTCGACGCGGACTCAACGATGTTCATCGGTTGAGGTGCTCCGATGCCATCCAAACTTTTCATTTTACTGAAATCACCACACGAGTTCACCGGGATGGATATGATGAAGAACATCGCGGCCGGGGAGAGGTCCGGAGCGATCCTCTTCGAGGACGCGGCATACTTCGCGGTCGACAAGAGGCAGGCGAACGAGCTGCTCTCCGTCGTCAAGGAGGCATATGTCATGGCCGACGACCTGGCATCGAGGGGGTTCGAAGGGAAAGCGGTCCCGGGGTTCAAGGCGATCACATACCCGGAGGCGGTCGAGCTGATCATGGAGCAGTACGACCAGACCGTCACGCTGTGAGGGATCCAAATGAAGACCATGGTGATCCAGATCAGGACCGGTTCGATGATGAACATGGACACAAACGTGGCCGTCAAGCTGGCCAGGGCCGCCTCTCAGAAAGGATACGATGTCCGCATCTTCGCTTACGGCGAGGGGGTCACGCTCATCAAGGAAGGGCAGGACCCCAAGAGGTTCCCGAACGTCGGGGCGGAATCGAAGGCACTGGTGGAAGCGGGCAACGTCGAGATCAGCGCCTGCGTCACGTGCTGCGCGGCCAGAGGACTGCGCCGCGGCGAGGAGATCCCGGGGATGAAGATCGGGAGCCTTACGAACGACCTGTCGAGGTATGTGGCCGAGGGCGACAGGATGATCACCATCGCGAGGTGAGATGATGGCAAAGAGCATACTTGTGCTGATCACGAAGCCGCCATACGGGTTCGAGGAAGCTTTCGCGGGGTCAAGATTGGCCCTCGCCATGCTGTCGTCCGGCAACGTCGAGAGGAGCGATATAATCCTCGCGGGCGACGGGACGCTGAACGCGGTGGCCGGACAGAAGCCCGAAGTGGTCGGGATGCCTTCGAACATGGAGGCGCTGCAGGACATGGTCGACTTCGACGCGAAGGTCTATTGCATCAGGTCGGACCTGGAGGAGCGCGTCGGGAACGCCCCGACGCTCGACTTCGTCGAGATGATAGACTGGGCCAAGGCCAAGGAGATCATCGACCAGCACGACATGGTCACAACGTTCTGAACGCCAGAGCACAAACCTTTTCCCTTCCTTCTCTGCAAATTATATATCACTTGAGCGGATGCTCCGAGCATGCTCGAGGTCAAGTCCCGATCCGGTCCGGCTAGGACCGTCAGGTGGAGCGACGGTCAGGTCCGTTTCGATACCCCCATCGTCGCTCTCAGCGACCCCAGGTCCCAAGGGACCGACATCTGCGAGCTGATGCTGGCATCTGTGAACGGCGTGACCGAGGTCTCTCACAAGGCTTCGGGTAAGAACGTGTTCTCGATCCCGGAGACGAAGTTCCCGCCACTGTCGAGCCTGAGGTGGACGGGAGATATGCTTCCGATAGCTGGCACCAATGCATTTTCAGTCAGCGCCGATGTGAGGATGCCCGAGGCCGAAGCCATCAAGGGGAAGGAGTTCGCCGTCCTCGGGAACGCGTTCGAGCTGAGGAGGGACGCAAGGGCGTTCGCGAAGGCGGTCGTCGACCTCCGAAGGGCTGTCGGGAACAAGCGCCTGATCTACGCCCCGGGCATGATGGACGTCTCCAACCTAGCGCTCCTGGTCTACATGGGCGTCGATGTCATGGACGATTCGTTGGTCCGTTATCTGGCTTCGATCGGGAAGGTATCGACGACGGAAGGGCCGGTCGATTCCGACGAAGCTCCTTGGCTCTTCCATGATGATGCATCAAAGGATGCGCTCGCTGCGAGCGAGATGAACATCTGGAAGGAGATGCAGCTCGTCAAGCATATGATCAAGAAGGACAGTCTCAGGGGTCTTGTCGAGACGAGGGTGCATTCCAGCCCATGGATGGTCGCCGTCCTCAGGATATTCGACGAGGAGCATTACGGCTTTCAGGAGGAGAGATTCCCCGTCATCGGCCCGAAGTTCTACGCCAACGCGAAGCAGTCGCTGTTCAGGCCAGACGTTTTGAGGTACAGGAAGCGTATTTTGGAGAGGTACTCCAAGCCCGATCACAAGCGCATATTGCTGCTTCTGCCCTGTTCGGCCAAGAAGCCCTATTACACGTCGAGGAGCCATCAGATCTTCAGGCGCGTCCTGCAGTCGGTGACCAACTTCGACGTGGTCCACGAGGTCATCGTCACCTCTCCATTGGGCGTCGTCCCTAGGGAGCTGGAACTGTTCTATCCCGCCGCCCAGTACGACATCCCCGTCACGGGACACTGGGACAGGGAGGAGGTCGCGATGGTGCAGGAGCTCGTGAAGCATATCGCAGGCCAAGGTTACGACAAGATCATCTGCCATCTCGGAGACGAGGGGGAGATCGTCAAGCAGGTGATCGACTGCATTGACACCTCTAACGGCTCGCCGGGGTCCAGGGACTCGCTGAACGCATTAAGGGCGGTCCTATCGGAGGAATGCTCGAAGCAGCCTAGGGTGCCTATCGGCGTCGACCGGCAGAGGACGCTCGCGGCCGTTTCCCGATTCCAGTTCGGTCCCGAGGCCGGGGTCCTGACCGAAGGGTGCAGGGTGTCGGGCTCATATCCGTACGCGCGCATCCAATTGACGCCGCAATCGCAGATGGGCATGCTCACGCCGGAGAGGGGAATGATATCCCTCACGGTGGAGGGAGCGGAACGCATCTATGGCAAAGGCCTCGGCTGGGTGAAGATCGGGGACTTCGACATCGAGGGGAACCTCTTCGCCAAGGGAGTCTCCGAATCCGACCCGAACATAAGGGTCGGCGACGAGGTCGCAGTGGTCAGGTCCGGAAAGGTCGTCGGGGTCGGCGTCGCGATGATGTTCGGCTCCGAGATGACGGACAGCGACAGGGGCGAGGCCGTCCGTATGAGACATTACGTAAAGATAAAAAAGTAATTTCGGAGCAGCTTCTCCGCGCTGGGCCGTCTTTTCTTTCATTCGGATTCGCCGACCTCCCCCGGTCCGGCATATAAAGGGGGAGCGGCATTGCTCATCCATAAGGTGCGCCCCAACGCACTAGGCGCGTCGATTAGCTCTATAATCCGACCGGAGGAGGAGCGATCGACGCGAGCGGTTAGAACCATCCCATATGACGGAAGGGATCCCCCCGGACCCTTCCGTCCCCCATTTTTTCCAATTGGCCTGTCTGAGGAGGATCATCTTCATCGCGTCGATCATCATTTCATACCGAACAGGACCGGACCGGTTGTTTTCTTTGAGAGAACAAATCGCTAAATACTTCAGCTCCATTACTATGAAAATTATTGTGCATACATATGACAATCAATAATCATAGCTTACATCGCAAGTATGGTTCCAAGTCGGAGGTCTCATCCTTGATGCAATTGGGTCAGGTGTTGATCGACGTTCCGAGCGCGCTCATCAAGCGCAGCGGCGAGATCTTGAACCCGGGGGCGGAAAGGTCCAAATGTGATGACGAAGGCATAATGATAGTCCTCACCGCATCAGAGATCGAGATGAGCGATTTCAATCTGAATCCATTCCTCGCGTTCGCAGGAGGCTTTCCTCAGTTCTTAGTTCAAAAGAAGCTGTACCCTATGTTACCGTTCAATCCGGACGGCTCTGCAAGGTTCGCTCCCTACGGTCTGAGAAAGGTCGAATCGTTATTGATAGACGAGTTCGGGAAGAAGAACGTAGTCGTCTCGCATCCCAGCAATCTCCATCTTTTCGTAGGGCCGAAGACGAAGATCATCGGCATAACGACGATGGACCCCTTAGGGACCGGATTCGTGAGCCGGACCTATACCAGCATCCTTGGCCTGGACGGGAAACCGGCCACGTTCGCGAGGTTCGAGGAGCTGATGAACCTGCCCGTGCTCAGGGAGAACGACCCGATGATCATCGTAGGCGGGGCGGGGGCATGGCAGATATCCGAGGCGAACGTGCAGGAGGCACTCGGCATCGACACGGTCGTCGTGGGGCAGTCCGAACATTCTCTCGTCGAACTTTTCAAAAGATCATTGGCCGGGGAGGACCTGGGGCCGTCGGTGACCATGAGGACGCCATCTTTCGAGGAGATCCCCCCGATCAAGAACGCATCGATCTACGGCACGGTGGAGATCATGCGAGGATGCGGGAGGGGCTGCTCCTTCTGCTCCCCCACGCTCCGGCAGCGGCACTCGTTCTCGCAAGAGCATATCCTTAAGGAGGTGGAGCTGAACGCCAGGAACGGCACACGGATGATCATACTTCAGACCGACGACCTATTCCTGTACCAGGCGAAGCCAGGCTTCATTCCGAACAAAGAGGCGATAGTCAGCCTCATACAAGAGGTCAGCAAGGTCGAATGGGTGGACTACCTTCAGGTGGCCCACGCTTCGCTCGCACCTGTCGTCTACGACCCGGGCATCGTCGAGGAGATCGCCCCCGCGCTGGTCGAGAGGTCCATATGGACATGCCGAGGAGAGAAGTGCGCCTCCGTCGAGGTAGGGATCGAGACTGGCAGCTCAAATCTGATGAAGCAGCACATGCATGGGAAGATGCTACCATATGCTCCAGAGCAATGGCAGGACATCGTGGTCAGATCGGTGGCGACGATGAACGACAACAGGATATATCCATTGGCGACCCTTATCCTCGGGCTGCCCGGGGAGCAAGAGGACGACATCATGGCCACCAGCGAGCTCCTCGACAGATTGGAGGATTCCAAACTGTTCTACGTCCCGCTCCTGTTCACATCGGAGGAGGAATCGAACCTCCGGCGGCACAAGCACGAAAACCTCAGGGACCTGGACAGTTCCCAGTGGAGCATCCTTTCGAGATGCTGGAAGCACAACATCGATGTATGGAGCCCCGAGATGAACAGGACCATCATGATGGCCAGCATATTGTCGTCCCCCTTTTACATGATGAAGCATGGAAGGAAGATCATCGCGCCGATCCTGAAGATCTCCGGCCTTGAGAACATGCTGCTGGGCAGGAAGGCAGGGACGAAGTGTATGCCGAAGATGTGCGTTCCGGACGTCCAGCTTATCGAAGAGGGCAAGCTGGTGAAATGATGGACGATACTCGATGCAGGCATAGCGTCGGATCAACGGAGCAGTGACAGAAAAGGCTAGAACATGTCGTTCAAAAGAATATTGCTGGTGAAACCATCCGGCAGGCACGGCCTGTCCTATGCGTTCGATCTCATACCCACAGGGCTTGAGTACATAGCATCAAACATCGAGGACGTCGTGGGAGAAGTAACGATCCTGGACCTTGAGATGGAACGCAAGCCCATGGAAAAGGTCATGAACAGGGCATTGAAGCTCCTGGACCCCGATCTCGTCGGAATATCTATGTCGGCCACGGATCATCGGGAGGGCCTGGACATCGCACGACTGGCCAAGGCCCATGGGGCAACGACCGTATTGGGCGGCTATCATCCAACCGCCATCTCGGAGAAGCTCCTTTCGAAGCCTCAGATGGACATTGTCGTCCGGGGCGAAGGCGAGCTCACTATGAGGGAGCTGGTCGTGAAGGGCGATCCAAAGGGCGTGCCTGGGCTGTCCTACATGGAGGACGGCGCGTTCATTAAAAATCCCGACCGGGAGTTCATCGAAGACCTGGACGTTCTGCGTTTTCCAGCCCGGCATCTTCGGAGATATGCCTATGGCACCCGGTCGCTGCGCAACAGGGAGTATGACGTGCTGACCACGTCCCGAGGGTGCTGGGGAAGATGCACCTTCTGCTGCGAACCGACGATGAGCAGGAGCCATCAGCGTTACCGCTCTCCCGAGAACGTGATGGATGAGATATTGGAGATCGACTCGTTCCACCATCATAGGCCGCTCAGCATCGATGTCACGGACCCTCATTTCCTGGGAAGTCCAGGCCGCATCGACCATCTGTGCGACCTCTTATCGCAGCACAACCTCGACATACGTTTCGGGGTCAAGGTCAGGGCCGATTCGGTAGCCAGCCATCCGGACATCGTACGGAAGATGATCGCGGTAGGGATAGAAGGTTTCGAGATGGGCATAGAAAGCCCGAACGCGGACGACATAGAATCCATAGGCAAAGGATTGAGGCCAGACGTACATGTTCAAGCGGTCAACAACATCAAGAGATGGGGCGGGAACGCGGGAGGAACGTTCGTCATCGGCCTCCCTGGGCAGACCGAGGAGCAGATACTGGAATTCCCAACATATGCCAAGAAGATAGGATTGACGAGCACCGCCTATGGCATCGCGACCCCCTTTCCCGGCACGCGATTCTATGATGACCTGGATGCCCAAGGCCTGATATTCGAGAAGGACTGGAACAATTACGACGAGATGCACGCCGTGTTCAGGTCCGCCAACATCTCCTCCGATCGGATCGAGGAGCTGGCATCTATATGCATGGCCCGATTCTGGACCGTGGACACGTTCATCGAAAAGGAACGGATGCGCGTCATAAGGAGCTCATCAAAAAGGAATATAACCAGTTTCGTCGGGGAAAAGATGGAGGAGCTGAGCTTCTCGCTGGACATGGGTACGCAGTTGCGGAAAAGCGACCTAGGCAATCACGTCGTGTCGGTCATCGAGGCGTCGGCCGATCCATATGTGGCAAGTTACACGAAAGAGGTCGGGGTCCACAACGTCATCGACATGGCCCAGTTCCTCAAGATCGTCGGCGATCAGGAAATGCAGCTCACCATCAGAAGCAGACACCGCCCGATCACCAGTTGGATACTGAAGACCACCCGTGACCGGGTCGAATATATCCAGGTCGTGCCCGGTAAGAACGATCGGAGCACCATCAACTTGGACATGGACCTGGAAGAATTCGGGTTCGGAGAGGACTACAGACCGAACGCTCTCGTCGGCATCAGGATCATAGTCAAGATGCTTGCCTCGAACCGGGGGCTCGAAAAGCAACCGAACATGATGCGGCTACTGGTGGCCGGCATCATGGAGGTGATGACGGGATTCCTCAGGTCTACAGGCAGGAAGGACGCAAGGTTCACTCATTCGCGCCGTTCCGGGAGGCTGGGGCCCCGGTCTCGATCACTTTAGAGATGTCGTCGAGCATCTTCTTGATCTTCTCCTCGACCTTCTCCCATGCATCTCGGATCTGCACGGATTGATAGACGTACCTCAAGCGCGTTCCCTGTTCGACCTTTTTGGTGATCAGCCCCTCTTCCTCTAATTTCTTGATATGCATCCGTATCGATCTTTCCGAGACGTCCAGCTGTCCTTGTATCTCCTTTATGGTCAGCGACGTCTTGAGCAACAGGTCGTAGATCTTGACCTCAACTGTCTTAAAATTGAGCAATGCCAGGCTGGCATTGAATGCGTCGATCGGGTTCACTTCCCCTCTGATCGCCTTTTCGATATCGTCAAAATATCTGTTTCTTACCACGAACAATATAATTCAGATATGACTATTTGAACCTTCATACGTAGGAAAAACGATCGTCGATCCTGTTCATATAAACAATACCTTCCGTTCAAACACGAACATGGTCCGATCATCATTTTCGATTGCGCGATGAACATCCTACGTTCAAGCAGATGTATGTTGTGATATTGTCTTCATTTTGGACATGAACGGCATTCCATCTCTCGATCATCAGGTCGATGAATATGTTATATGAAAAAAAATTTACATACATACGAACATTCAAATGCTACCACTGATATCCTATCGAGGTCCGCCGTTGTCGGAGATCATAATGCTCGGCCCCCTCCTCTTCTCTGGCCACATTCCGGACCAGATCTCGATGAAAATATGTTCCGTCTCTGAATGGGCACAGACCATTCGTTATGCACAGGGGAAAATTCAGCAGGGAGATCAATGACAAAGGATACGCGATCACAATTTGAGATGCCGAGCGAAACAGGATCGGCCAGTTACGATACGGCGTCGAATGTGTACGTCCGAATGAAAACTAGGTTTCAGAACAGTAATTTCGGTCAGGACCCTGCCCATCTTCGATATCTCGGACGCCTCGGTCCCATGTGGCTGCTGACCATGGTCGCCGGAATCGCAGCCATCATTGCCGTTTATCTCATGGCCAGTAAACCAGAGTACCTATGGACATCCCTGCTGGCAGGAATGACGGCGATGGCGATCGACTTCGCCATCGAACATTTCGGAATATCGAATATGAACTGGGGCTACTCCGATGGACATCTCTCGCTGCTGAAAGTTCCGCTGCAGGTGCCTCTGCTCTTCCTGTTCTGCGGGATCCTCGCCACCTATGGAATGTTCGTATTCTCGACCGAACCCATACTCGGCTGGGCATCTTCTGTCGTGTTCTTTGAGCTTGACCCTGTCCAGATCATTTTATTCCTGACCTCCGCATACTTCATGGTTCAATATTTCACTGGCAAGATCAAAACGCTGACATTCTGGGCCCTTCCGCTCAGCATCGCATTGTACATCTCCTACCCCATGCCTTGGATGCTGGCGATCTCAATCCTGCCGATGTATATCGACTATTATCTTGAAAAGCGGCTCGTAAGGTCATCAGATATCTCGTACAAGGGATACGGGGATGATGTGGCCGTGAACGTCGCGATCAGCTACTTTCCGACGACCCTCCTGATATTGGGGGCGGTGTCAGTGATCTTGAGGCTCATGGGAGGTTGATCTCCTCAATTGCCATCCCGGGCATCCTTTATTCAGGGCTTATCTCCCACTCCTCTTCTTTTCGAGAATGCGATTGCATATGGAAGACCAGTAACATTCGCCGCAGACCTCGCCGACATCGGTCAGTCCCTTGATCTTCTCAGCGGCCAAGGTCATAAGCTCGCCGGCCGTCGTCTCCCCTTCGTGGGGCAGCTCCAGGAACTTGGCCACAGAGTCATCCTTTTTGGCAACAGAATCGCCATGGCGGCACAGGTCCCCGACCTTGTCCGGGCAGTGTTCGCAGATATCATCACAATCCATTACCAGGACGATGCTTAGCGAACCATCACATCTGATGCGATCGACGATTTTCCGCATGTTGCTCGAAAATCCATCATCATAGCCATGCCCTTCGAAGAATTGGATACATAGGAGATGATGGCCTCTCAGTCTCAAGCTGTCTTCCAACCGATCACTTCCATTCGCGGACGTTATGGTTCTGCGGGCAGGCGCGTCTGCGTTGGTTGCATTTCGTGAGATGGTGCCCTCTTTCGTTCACGAAGTCCGTGACAGACCTGCAAAGCTTATGGTCCACCGTCGTTCCGTCAAATGCCTTGACGGGACAGGGGTCTATGAACTTATGACAGCTATCGGGGCAGGCCTTTCGGCTCGCGATCGGGTCTCATTCTATGTCGGCGTTCACCAGCACCGCACCCAGCTGGACCGTGCTTCCGAACCTGTCGTTCTTCAGAAGCGTGTCCCTCCCCAGGGCGCCGAGCCCGGCGAGATCGCCCGCATGTCTCATAGAAATGATCGCCCTTCTATATTTCCTGTCGGCCTCCCAGTGCTCGTAAGGGTCGTCAGATGGCACGGGGACAGCGATCATGCCCAGGTCCTCCCAGGGCCACCGACAGCTTCGAGGTCAGCCCATCGACCTCCCGATCCGTGGCCCGGTTCGCTATCGTGTAGGGGACGCAGGTCCCCGCATTCAGTGTCCCCAACGGGATCCTCTTGGCCACGACGATGACGGACCTGTAATCCGGGTAGATATCTCGAGGATGATGTCCCGATGGCGCGCCATGGAACCTGTCCGCGGTCGCTGCCCTGCAAAGGTCGTCACCCATCATGATCGCGATTCTCTTGATCCTCTCGGATCACAGATCATATTGTCGTTCAAAGAGATGTTCCCTGGGCGTTGTCCGATGGATATAACATCTGATCGAACGGCATAACATTTCTTCGAAACAAATGTTGACGATATGCTAAGATCTGATTGTTGGGAGGAAGTGCAGGTGCCGGGATTCGAACCCGGGTAATTAGCTTGGAAGGCTAAAATCCTGACCACTAGATTACACCTGCAGGTGCCCGTCCTAATCTTATCTTATTATTAAAATGTTATTTTGTGGCAATCTGGGGCAGGCCTTTGGCGTGGAAATTGAGCGTATAGAAAAATTTAGAGGAAGAAGGGAACGCCCATCCTCATTCCCTTCTTAGACGCGCCGTCCATGTCACATCTCGATTTTCCATTGGTTCAGCTCGTCGATGAGGTTAAGGAATCTTTCCGTATCCTCTCCATGCTGCTTCATCTCACTGGCCATATTTCTGAGGTCATTTATCGTATGGCTTTTCAACCAGGCAGCGGCGGTCTCGTCGAGTGGGAGTTCGATAGATGTCGCATCGTTCCTCACATGCATCCCATCCGTCCGACTTATGTCAGACAATTAATGATATTATGTCATTTCATATATATACCTTCCTTTTAGCCCGATTTATTCAATGCCAGTATCTACGTTGTGAGGAATTTTCTTCATATCCATGGCAATGTTATCGTCGGACATAGGATTCGAAAAGGTCAGACAAATGAGGAAAATACACCCTGCTGGAGACAAAGGTATTTAGTTTAATATAGCATTTCATTTTTATAAATAGGTGATGGGATGGGATTTCTATTCTCCAGAGAAGGGGAACCTAGGTCAATAAAAAAGGCAGTGAAACTGGTAGAGGGATCGGAGGCCTTCATCGTAAGGAATGACATAGAAATGGCCAAGATCGACCTCAGGAAGGCCAGCGAACAATTGGCCAGCTGCCCCATCACAGATGCCAATTCAAAGGAGATGTCTGACGCAATGTCCCGGATGGCGGACGACATGATGCATTGCGACATGACCAACGATGCCCTGTTGGCCGCCGAGAGGGCCGTTCAGATATCCCCGTCCAACGTGGACGCGCACATCGTTTGGATCCGTATGCTCTCGATGGTCGGCAGGTCCGGAGAGGCACTGTCGATGACCGAGGACCTCATCCTAAGATTCCCCGACAAGAAGCAGCTATGGGTGCTGAAGGGGGTTCTCAGCGACAAGGCTGGAAGGGTCCCGGACGCCCTTGAAAGCTACAAGAAGGCGCTTTCGATCGACCCACTCGACATCAAGCTCTACGAGCTCGTGATATCCAAGGACCCCGAACGCACCATATGGATGCGAAAGAAGGCAGAGCTTCTGCTCAGGCTGGGCAAGACCGCCGAGGCATCCAGGGAGCTAGACAGGATCATATCGATCGAGCCCTCGGCCATCGACGCCCTGCATCTCAAGGCGGAGATCTTCTTGAGGTCCAACGACGCAGCGAAGGCGCAGCAGGTCTTCGACATCATACTTTCAATAGACCCGGACAACAAACCAGCCCTGCTGGGGAAGGCAAGGCAGACGGCAAGGGACGGCAACGTCGCCGAGGCTCTCAACTTCTACAAGGGGGCCCTTCAGGCGGACCCTTCTGACATCATCACTTGGAACGAGGTCGCCGGCCTCCTCCTGGTCGCCAACAGATACGAGGAGAGCAACATGGCCTATGACCGGGCGCTTTCCATCGACCCACAGAACAGGGACGCAGTCGAAGGGAAGGCAAGGGCCTTGCAATCAATAGGTACTGGTGCCGGCCAGTCCCAGATCGTTGAAAAGACCGCTGACATCAGGCCATCGGAGGCCGCGCCGACATCGGAGATGCCCGAGGAGACCGAGAGACTGCCCGAGCAGCCTGCAATGCCAAAGCAGGCAGCGACCCAGGACGCGGTCCAGGACGCGAAATCGCTCATATCGTCAGGAAGATACCACGACGCCGTCAGATCGCTCGAGAAGGCCCTCAAGTTCGCTCCCGAAGGGATCGACATCCTGACCGAGATCAAGGAATGCTACAAGAGGATGGGCAAGGACAAGAAGGTCATCGAGATCAGCGACAAGATACTTAGCCTCGATGCCAATAACGATCTGGCCCTGCTCGACAAGGGCGTCGCGCTCGACAGGCTCGGAAAGAACCAGAACTCGGCCGATTTCTACAGACGGGTATTGCGCATCCACCCGCAGGACCTCGTGGTCCTGAAGGACGCCAGCATGGTCCTCGTGTCGATGGAGAAGTACGATGAGGCGCTCGAGACGGCGACCTTCGGTTCGAAGATATATCCCGACGAAGTGGTCTTCTGGCGCGTTCAAGGGGACAGCTATTTCGCCATGAGGAGATACAACGAGGCGGTGGAGGCCTTGGCAATGGCCCGGTCTCTCAGCCCCAGGGACAAGACGATCGCATACTCCAAAGGTCTCGCCCTGGAGGCGGCCAAGAGGTACGAGGAGGCGGCCATAGCCTACGACGAGGCCTTGGAGCTCGACCCCCGCGACGGGGACATCTGGATCAGCAAAGGCATAACGCTCGAATGGCTGGACAGGTACGGCGACGCTCTGACCTGCTACGATTATGCGCTGAACCTCGACAGGAAGTCTCGGTTCGCCATGGTCAGGCGAGGGCATGCCCTGGCCAAGATGGGCAAGCACGAGGAGGCGGTCAGGGCCTTCGACAGGGCGCTCGAGATAAGGCACAAGGACCTCGGCGTCCTCGAGGCCAAGAAGCGCGCGCTCATCGAGATGGCGCGTCTCGACGAGGTCGTCAAGGTATGCGACAAGATCACCAGGCTCGATCCCAAGAACGTCGATGCTTATGTCGACCAAGGGGTCGCATATTTCCGGCTGGAGCAGTACAAGAGGTCCATAGCCTCGTTAAACCAGGCGCTCGTCGTCGAGCCTAACGACGTCAAGGTGCTGGACCTGAAGAAGATGGCATTGATAGCGATGAACGACCTGGACAGGGTCCTGGTCATCTGCGACGACATCCTTGCCATCGACCCCGGCAACAAGGCCGCGATGATAGACAAGGTCAACGCGCTCGAGGCACAGGGACAGATCCAGGCCGCGACGGACGTTCTGCGAAAGGCCCTGGCGCTGGACCCCGAGGACAAAGCGCTCCACGTGAGGAACGGCGTCCTGCAGACGAGCCTGAGCAACTTCGATTCGGCCCTCAAGGCCTTCGACGAGGCGTGGCGTTTGGACAGCACCGACATGACGATACTTGACAACAAGGGCAGGACGCTGCTGTACATGCAGCGCTTCGATGAGGCCCTTGACAATTTCGAAAGATGCGTCCGCGAGAACCCCGCGAACCCCAAGTTCCACACGGACAAGGGGAGGGCGCTCGCCTCGCTGAGCAGGATGGAGGAGGCAGTCGACGCCTTCGATCAGGCCATATCCGTCGACCAGAACCACGGCGAGGCGTGGAAGTTCAAGGGCAACGCTCTCCTCAGGCTCGGGGACATGCCCAAGGCCATATCCGCCTACAATCACGCCATAGACCTTGGACTCGAGGACGGGCCAGTACTGCGCTCCAAGGGCAGGGCGCTCGAATCGATAGGCCGCTTCGAGGAGGCCAGGGAGACATACGTCAGGGCGACGCTGGTCGCTCCGGCGGACGCTGTCGTCTGGGAGAGGCTTGCGCTCATAGAGGAGCAGCAACTGTTCCTCGACAACGCGTTCAAGGCGATCGACCGCGCTTCAAACCTGGACCCTTCGAACAGAAGGTTCTGGATGGAGCGGGCTGCGATATCGGAGAAGCTCGGAAAGGACGAGGAGGTCCTGAGGAGCTACGATAACGCGCTCGGACTGGACGTCAACGATGCGATCTCTTGGAACGGCAAGGGCTTCGCGCTTCTCAGGATGAAGAGCACGGACAAGGCATTGAGGGCGTTCGAGAAGGCACTGGAGCTCGATCCGGCCATGGCATCGGCGTCCGAGGGCATGGCGGAGGTCCAGAAGAGCCTGCACGAGAAGCTCGTCAAGGAGTACGCCGCCACCGTGCTGTCCATGGAACAGCGCCAAGGAAGGGCCCTGTCCAAGGAGGACATGTTCCGCACATGCAACGTCCCATACGAATTTTTGGACGAGGTCTCCTCGTTCATCGGCGACAAGGAGAGGATGGACGTCGCCACGCTCTCGTACGAGGAGCTCGAATGGTACGAGGACGCTTCGAGGACCGTATTGCTGCTGGCCTATCGCAACCCGTCCGTGACCTCATACGGCCTGAAGCTTTCGGACGTCATCGGGGCGCTTCCGCACGTCGACGTGTCCGACGCCAAGAAGGTGATGGGCTACATCGAGAGCGTCAATTCGATGGACCTCAGCAGGTCTATGCCTGACGAGGAGGTCCAGCAGCTTCTCAGGACCGCGCTTGAGCTGGCGGAGGAGAGGAAGAACGTCATAGGGCTGATGGAGACGTTCGGGATAGGCATCTACAAGGCCAGGAGGTTGAAGGTCGCCATGAACGCGTTCAAGACGATCTCCGCGCCGGACACGGCGATCAAGGAGAGGAGGCGCCCTGCGCCCACGAAGGCCAGGAAGAAGGCCCCGGCCAGGGCTGCTCCGCGCACGATGGTCGCTCCGCCGCCGCTGTTCGAGAACGATGATGAGGAGCCGATGACGAGCACGCCCGACGCGGTGTTCCTGCCTCGGAGCGAACCGATCTACGAAGAGGAGCAGGCCCCAAAGCCCTCCCCCAGGGCAAAGGCTCAGACCGGCGGCCCCCTGCTGTTCGGCAACGTGGAGAAGGAGATGTATTCCACGTTCTACGGCTCCGCTAAGGAAGGTCCGAAGACCGGGAGCATCAGATCCCGCAAGTGCCTGTTCCACGGGGAGACGGCCGCCGCGTCGTGCCCCGAATGCGGCTCATTGCTATGCCAATCATGCATTTCCAGCGGACTTTGTCCCCGCTGCCAGACTCCGATACGCGTAAAGCATCTGACGACTGAGACGAAGAGGCCGAAGGGCAGACCGGTGCCCGAGCCGGAGGTCGACGAGCTGGAGCTCGAGAAGGTCGACATCGAGGAGAGGGAGCAGGAATCGGATGAGGCGCCGGAACATGTGTTGGAGCCTCAGGAAGAGGAATCTAAGGAAAGGGACTGGACCAGGCTATGATGCTTCAATAGTCCAGTACGTTCGATTTCATGAACTCGCGGAGAAGCACCGTTGCGTAACATCCCTTTCCGAGCGAGAACGAGATATCGTACGTGTCCGAATCGGCGGTGATGCTCATGTCGCCGTAGTGGCACAGGAGCTCCCTCCTGCTCCCCTTGGAATTGCAGTCGGGGATCTGCGGCACCTTGAAGTCCTCGAGCTTCACGCCTTCGCTCTCGATGACCTTCGCCTCGATCTCGCCCATCTCCCCCTTCGCGAGGACGCTGTCCTGACCGAAGAGGACGCCCGATACGAACGCCCTGCCGTCGCGCACCTGCTTCCTCACGAGGTCCATGTTCATCTCGGTGACCGGGATGTGCTTGTCGTGGTCCGGAAGGCCGTTCTTGTCGGCCGGGAGCACGACGTCGCCGATGAGCGGCTCGTTCAGCGGCAGGCCCTTCCTGATCCTCTCGCTGAGCATCTTGTTGAACATGAACGACTGGTAAGCATGGATGAACATCATCTGAAGGTTGCTCGGCAGCACCCTGATGGCGCCGGCATGGTCGCCCGGGTTCCGCACCAGCCATTCGATGAGGGTCCTTTCGAACGTCAGCTTATGCGGGAAGTACGCTAGCGCGGCCCGGAAGTCCCTTTCCTCGTGCAGGCGGGTCCTGGACTCCCTCGCCTCGTCATCCTCGATATCGTTAGGATGCCCGACGTACCACATGACCGCCTCCTCCAGGTCCCCCTTGGCTATGTTACGGCCTACGAGGTGCGTGATCGGGCGGACGGAGCCGAATCGCTGAACGCCGAAGAAGTTCGGGAATCCCTTGAGATCATCGAGCATCCTTTTGGTCTCGGCGGCGCTCGCCACGAGATCCGCGCCTTCGAGGGAGCATTCCCTGACCTTGATGGTGAACTTGTTACCGATGAGGTCTCCGATCGTCAGGTGCTTGTTCGACCTGTACGCGTCGAGTATCTCGACCTGATGGACCGTCAATCCCTTGACGGCCTCAAGGTCCGCTTCGAACGAGATCAGCTGCGTCGTGACGGCGCGCTTGTCCTTCGTGCCGGCGAAACCTATGCCGTTCCGGCCTATGCCCAGATATTTCGACAGCTGCCGGACCAGCCTGTTCATCTCCCAGTTCGTCGACCTCACGGTCGCGATCACGTACCTGCCGTTCTCTGACGGAGGCGGAGGATGGGGCACCTCGTCGACGATGAAATCCTCTGGAAAGATCTTCAGCTTCCCTCCAGTTCCTCTGGTAGAGGTGTAGAAAACCTCCATTCCCAGGTCCCGCTCCGGGCCGGAGGACTCAGAAAATCGCATATTCACTTGAGTTCCTTGACCAGCTTGTCCCTTCCCTCTTTTACCTCGTTGGCGAGGGAGGTCGCCGCGCGCTTGAGCGCCGCCTGGGGTTTGCCAGTCCTGACCTTCACGTAAAGCGTCGGCTCGGTAAGGTACGTCGCACCAGAGGTGTACTTGACCTCGTCGATCGCCTTGTCAAGAAGAAGTTCCTTTACAAGTGGTGAGATCAAGGTCATATCAGCATCTTTGATACGGATCTTGATGGAGTCCTTTTCCTTCTCTAAAAGCTCGATCTCCATGAGAGGCACTTATATCGGACCCCTTTATAAGGATTTTCATCCTGCTCTGGGGGCATGCCTTCGCTGGCCTACGCTGACGTTCACTCCTCGATCTTCTTCAACTGCTGCCTGTACATGTTGAGCAGCTCCGTGCTGGTCGTCGCCTCGCGAGGCCCCTTGTCCGTCCTGACCTTGCCCGTGAACCTCGGGAACCTTATTGCCAGCCCCCCGTCCTTCTTGACGGTGCCGAACGCCGCCGTGTGTATCGGCGAGACCGTGATCTCTGCGCCAAGGACCTCGAGAACGACCGCGGGCTCGAACCAGTAATCGGCCTGCATGTTCGACGACACCTGATGATGCCTGTCGGCGATGCGATGCTGTTCCAGCGTCTTGAGCATCTCCGCGAGCTCGGCGTCGTCGAACCCGCTGCCGAGCTTCGATACGGTCTCGAACCTGTCCTCGGCCTCGTTGTACGTGGCCATGAGCAGGGCGCCGTAGAACCCCTTGCGTTTGCCGCGGCCTGCGAAAGCTCCGACAACGACGAGGTCGACCGTGTCGTTCAGCTCCGAGCGGTACTCCTTCTTGTACTTGATCCAGAGGAACCCCCTGCTTCCCGCCCTGTACACGGAATCAGGACCGATGGACTTGGCCATGAGCCCCTCGCACCCGTCGCGTATGGCCTCCATGAAGAAGCTTTGAACGGCATCCTCGTTGTCAAGGACCCTCATCTCGGACAGCTTCAGTTGGTCCGTCGTCCTGAAGCTCGACGAGAGCGCGGCCCTCCTCTTGAGGATCGTCTCATCGGTCATGTCCTTGCCGTCAAGAAATAGAAGGTCGAACAGGCAGAACCTGACCGGATATTCCTCGACGGCCTCGCTCAGGCCGTGCTTCCGCCCGCGTCTATGGGATACTTCCTGGAACGGCAGGAACTCCCCTGTGTTGATGTCGATCGGGACGCATTCGCCTTCGACGATGGCGCTCTTCGCCGTGAACGACGCCTTGATCGCCGCGACCACGTCGGGGAACTGCCCGGTCAGCTCCTCCAGCCTTCTCGAGAAGAGCTTGACGCCGTTCGCTTCTATGTGCGCCTGGACCCGGACGCCATCGTACTTGTATTCGAACGCGCAGCCCCCTCCCATGCGCTCCAGGATTTCAGCTGGCGACGACATCCTCTCCGCCAGCATCGCCCTTATAGGATTTCCTACTTGGACGTGCAGCGACCTCACGCCTTCGAGTCCGCCCCTGCTGAGCGTCTCCCCGACCATGCCGAGGTCGGAGGTGACGTTGAACGCCCTCTCGATGACGTCCCTCTCCTCCTTCGTGGCGAAGGCGATGGACAGCGCGTCGATCACGGTCATGCTTGCAACGCCCAGGCGCATCTTCCCTGTGACCATCCGGCAGATGTACTTCGCCTCGACGGCCGAGGCGTCATGGAGTATGTCCGCAAGCTGCTTCATCTTAGAGTCCTGGGAACCGCCCCCCTCGGACGTGGAGACCTTCTCCAGCGCGGTGTAGACTCGGCTCAGCGTCAGGGGCTCAGAGAACAGCGTCGTCTGCCTCTTCGTCTCATAGAGATGACTGGCGACGGACCCCAGGTCGCCCTCCTTGAGCTGGGCCTCCTGGACCGTCTGCTCCTTCGTCCCTGTGACCGACGCCAGGGTCTTGATCAGAAGCTTGTCTGCCATGCCGAGCTTCTGAGGATAGTAATCGGGATAGAGCTGTCCTTGAGTGAGGTAGATCGACCGTCTGAGGTCCAGCGGCTCCGCCCCCTTGAAGAACGAGGCCAGGATGTCGGCCATCTCAAGTCGGCTGGTCGTCGCATCGAGCCTCTCGTACACGTCCGCCAGGTCTCTGAACAGCATCGACACAGAAAACGCTCCTGAGTAGATAATCCAATCGTCACGGTTCAAAAATCGAAGATGCTCCGCTGCCCCTTGGCCAGCTCCTGATGCGGACCCTTCTCCTCGTCCTTCTGAGGGTCCAGCTCGTTCTTGAGCGTCAAGAGCCTGCTCTTCATCTGCTTCTCCTTGTTCAGGCTGCTGTAGTAGAACGCCTGGTCCCTCGTCCCCTTGGTGACGAAGATGACGACCTTCCCGGCGCTGCGCCTGCCGGTCCTTCCCCTGCGCTGGATGCTGCGTATCTCGGACGGCACCGGCTCGTAGAATACGACCAGGTCCGTGCTGGCCACGTCCAGTCCCTCCTCTCCGACGGAGGTGGCTACGAGCACGTTGAACTCCCCGTCCCTGAACTGTTGCAGGACACCGACCTGCTCCTTCTGCTTCTGCCCCTTGTCGCCGACGCGGCCCGCCTGCCCGATCAGCTTCGCGACCCTGACGCCGTCGATCTTGGACAGTTTGCCGGCGACCAGGTCGCACGTGTCCCTGTAATGCGTGAAGACGAGGACCTTCGAGCCAGGGTTCTCGTTGATCTGCCTCGAGACGACCCCCATGATCCTTGAGAGCTTCGGATGCTCGACCTTGATGTTCTCCATCATTTCGGTGACGGCCTTGAACTGCTCCGTCTCGACGATCGCCCTTGAGGCCTTGGAGCCGTCGTCCGACTCCGCCTCGGTCCTGAGCCTCTCCAGATATGCCTGGAGGGCCGAGCCGCCCTGAGTCTCGCCCAGGACTATGGCATGCTCCACCTTGATCGCCATGGCGTTCGTGCTTAGCGCCTGGTAGATACGTTTGCTCTTCTCCCCCGCCTTCAATCTCGCCGAGAGGTTGTTGCCCAACGCGAGCAGCTCCTTGGTCGAGACCCTGTCGCTGTCCTGTATGAACCCCATTCTCGACAGCTGCTTCAGGTACGTCTCGTAAAGCGATGACAGGACCGACGTGGCCTTTCGTATCTCCCTGGGAAGCTCCACCTCGATGAAATCCACTTTGACGTCTTGGACGTACTTCGCGACATCCGGGTCATGCTCCGTCCTGACCTCTATGTTATCTATGCCCAGATTGGTGCAGACCTCCCGCACCTTCTCCTTGGCGCTCCCGGGGCTGGCCGTCATCCCGAGCACGAGGCCTCCGTAGTCCTTGTACTCCTTTGCGATCGCCACGTAAGCGTAGTTACCGACCGACTTGTGCGCCTCGTCGAAAACTATGAGGCGCACGTCCTTCAGCGTGAAACGCCCGTTCTTGATGTCGTTGGCCACGACCTGCGGGGTCGAAGCGATGATGTCGTTCTCGATGAACAGGGCCTCCCTCTCCTCTGGAGAGACCTCGCCGGTCATCACTGCGACCTTCTTCCCTACCAAAAAGTTCTTCAGGAAGCCGTAATGCTGCTCGACGAGCGGTTTGGTCGGTGCCAGCAACAACACCTTCCCCTTCTTCTTCAAAAGGACGTCGGCGATCACAAGGAGCGCTACGATGGTCTTGCCCATTCCCGTAGGGAGCACGACCAGCGTGTTCCTTTCCTGGGCCGACCTCGACAATGCGACCTGATAATCCCTCAGTTCGACGGAGTCCTTCTTGATGAGGGGATGATCAATGAACACGAACCATAGATGAGAAAACAGGATGAAAATGGTTTAGTAAAGGGGTTTGACGCTTAGTGGCATCCGCCGCCGCAGGAACTGCAACCGCTGACGTTCGGGTTGTGGACGATCAGGCCAGACCCGTACTGCGTCTCGATGAAGTCCACGGTGCATGCATCGAGGACCTCCTTCGTCTCGTTGTCGTAGAACAGGGAGAACCCGTCCACCTTCTGCTCGACGTCCCCTTCCTTGGCCCCCACTTGGAAGGCCATTCCGAACTGAGGTCCCGAGCATCCCATGCCGGACAAGTAGATCTTGATCCCAGCTCCCGTCTTATCGTTCTTTGCGATCAGGTCCAGTATGTACTTGGATGCCTCAGTAGTGACTTCAACCATTTAAGTTCACCTTGAGGGTTTCAAAATAACAACCGGTATATAAATCATTGTGAGGAATCCCAGCGGTCAGACGTACTATGTCCCGTCACAGAAACATTATATTCCGTCTTGCCGCTCACTCGGGCTATGCTGCGCCTCAGGCCACTTCTCAGGGGGGACATCCCCGATCTGGTCATCATGAGCAGGGAGAACATGGCAGCTATCGTGAAGGAATCGTGGGGGATAGAGTGGACCGATGAGCCCCTGCTCGATTGGTTGTGCGACGGCGCCACGACCACGATGGTATTGGAGGAGGACGGCGACCCTATTGGCTATTATAGCCTCGAGGTCCTCGACAGCTATCACTTCATCACGTCCATCCAGGTCAGGAAGGACAAGCAGGGCAGGGGTCTGGGCCGGACCATGATGAGGGAGATCGAAGCCACGGTGCTGGAGGAGGGGACGGAAGGGGTCGAGCTCTATGTCCAGGACAGCAATGGAAAGGCGATAGAGTTCTACACATCGCTCGGTTACCGAACGATATGCCGCAGCGGCAACAACTTCCTCCTGCGGAAGAGCGCCACAGAGATCATAAAAGAGCAGGAGGATCAGAAGGATTGATATTCCGGTTCACGCTCACACCGTGCATGAAGACCATAGGAACGCTCTTCACGTTCGCAGCTATCATTTTACTGGCCTTTACCATCGTCCCGTCCATCGTCGTCGCGGCTGACACGGTCCCGTCCGCGCCTGTCGACCTAGAATGCGTGGTCGGTGAGGATTATGTCGATCTCGCATGGAAGATGCCGCTCGACGACGGCGGGAACATCAGCTACTATCTCGTCTACCGCGGAGATTCGTCGGATGACATGGACGTGATCGCGAACATAAGCGCGGACCAGACGGCGTTCCACGACGGAGGCCTCGAGCTCGGTGCGAGCAGCTATTATCTAGTGACGGCCGTGAACTCGGCCGGAGAGAGCGCGGTGAGCAACGCCGTCTCGGCGACGACCGCGAGCCCCGTGATCGTCAAGACCATACCTGCCAGCACGGAGATGTGGGTGTCGATCGTGGCCCTTGTCCTGTCCGTCGTCGCGATCCAGATAGGGATCGTCGCGCTCTGGGTGATGATCAAGAAGAACTTCAAGTGATAATTATTAATTTTTAATATTTTTATTCTCATAACAACGAGCGGATGCTCAGAATCGTGACATGATGCATCCAGCTTCCATCCATGAAATATAGATATATCGGTAATGATAATCATTACTATTAATGAACGGCAAGGCCACCCGTTGGACGCGGCAGCTGAAGCTCGTCATCGACATCGTCTATGAGAGCGCCGACCCGATGATAGCTGAAGAGGTCTACAGGTTGGCAAGGAAAAAGATGCCGAACATCAGCCTCGGCACGGTCTATCGCAATCTGAACAAGCTCGTCGAGGAAGGCCTCGTCTCCGAGAGCAGCAGCAACGGCATATCCACATTCTCAAGGCATCCGTTCCCGAACTCCACGTTCGAATGTTCCGTGTGCCATCGTCTATCGAGCGTCCCAGTCGACCTGAACGTCCTCGAACTCACCCGCAAGGTCAGGATGAAGGTCGACAGATACTCGCTCCAATTGGTCGGCGTATGCAGGGACTGTGATCGTTGATGCATATAACGGAAGGATTTCTGAGCATCTATTGGTGCGCGTTCTGGTTCGTCGCCTGCATCCCCTTCCTCGTCATAGGTGCGATGAAACTGAGGAAGATGTTCATAGAGAGTCCAGAGAAGAAATTGTCCGTCGCGATCTCCGGGGCGTTCATATTCGTACTGTCGTCCCTCAAGCTCCCTTCCGTCACCGGTTCTTCGTCCCATCCCACCGGGACGGGGCTGTCGACCATTCTATCAGGCCCATGGATCACGTCCATCTTGGCCTCGATCGTCCTTATGTTCCAGGCGTTGCTGCTGGCTCACGGCGGGATCACCACTCTCGGCGCCAACATATTCTCCATGGGCATAGTCGGGCCGTTCGCCGCTTACGGCGTCTTCAAGGTCATGATGAAGGCGAAGTTGCATGTCATACCGACGATATTGGCCACGGCCTTCGTCGCTGATTTCGCCACCTATCTCATGACGAGCCTGCAGCTGGCCCTTGCATATCCGTCTAACGGCAGCGTCCTGATATCGCTCTCGACGTTCCTCGGCATCTTCGCGATAACCCAGATACCATTGGCACTGCTCGAGGCCGTGCTCATAGTGATGTTCTTCGACTTCCTTTCGCATTCGAGACCAGAGCTCACCAGGCCAGAGCTTATGTTCGACAAGGAGAGGAAGGTCCCATGGATGTCGAGGGTCGCCGTCGGGGCGGTCATCGCCCTATGCATCGCTCTGATACCGATGCTGATGTACGCCGGACAGGAGCTGGACGGGACCGACGATCAAGGCGGCGATGCGATAAGTTCGATCGTAGGTGATTACGAGCCTTGGTTCGACAGCCTATTCACACCCTCCGAGAGCGCGGAGCCCTGGCTGTTCCTCCTGCAGACGGTGATCGGTCTGGTCATCATAGGGGTCGTGCTCTTCGTCGCGCGGAAAAAATTCGGAAGGTCCAAGAAGCCAGAGATGAAAAAATGATAGGGATAGATGAACTCGCATACCAGTCGAGGCTCAGGCAATGGCCTCCGCTCGGCAAGTTCCTGATAGCGGTCTCCCTACTGATAGTGGCGCTGACGACCGACTCTTTCATCGTTCCGCTGATCACGATGGGCATCGGACTGGGCCTGTTATCGTACTCCACTGGGCTCAGGTTCCCCCGGATAATCTCGCTGGTCATCCTGAACAGCCTGGCGATCATCTTGATCGGATGCCTCGTCATCGCGTTCCTCACCAGGGGCGGGGGAGAGGTCGCGAGCTTCGACCTGTTGGGGCTGAGACTTTCCATTGAGAGGGACGGGCTCGATCTCGCCACGCTCGTGATGCTCCGAGCCCTTGCCGGCATATCCGTCATGCTGGCATTCATCACGTCCACCCCGGTCCCTCATTTTGCCATGGCATTGAGACAGCTTCACGTGCCGAAGGAGATATTGGAGCTCACGGTCCTGACATACAGGTACTCGTTCCTCCTGCTCGAGCAGCTGGAGACGATGACCGTCGCGGCGTCATGCAGGCTCGGGTTCAGAGGGCTGCGGACGAGCATAAGGACGACATCTCGCGTGGCAGTCGGGCTGTTCTCCCGTTCGCTAGACATGGCCGAGAGGTCCCAGGTGGCGCTGAACTGCCGCAACTACAAGGGGGATTTCCCTGTGTTCCGTCCTCCTCGCAGACTGACGTGGCCCTGGGTCGCAGGGCCGGTCGGGCTGGCAGCGCTGATATACATCGGAAACATCTTGCTGGAAACGTCATGGAAGCTAACCTGGTGAAAACATGGACGAACCTGTGATCAAGACCGAGAACCTATGCTTCGTCTATCCCAATCGTACATCCGCGCTCGAGGACGTCAGCGTCGAGGTCCCGCGGGGAAAGAAGATAGTCCTGCTCGGACCGAACGGTGCTGGCAAGTCCACGCTGTTCCTTCATTTCAACGGGATACTCAAGCCACGCTCGGGGAAGGTCCTTTTCAACGGCGAACCTGTCGGATACGGGAAGAAGGACCTCGAAGAACTTCGGTCGAAGGTCTCCCTCGTCATGCAGAACCCCGATGACCAGATATTCTCATCGACCATCGAGGAGGACGTCGCCTTCGGGCCTATGAACATGGGCCTCCCGATGAAGGAGGTCGAGGAGCGCGTCTGTGAAGCGCTGGACCAGGTGGACATGTTCGGCCTGCGGGAAAAGCCCACCCAGCAGCTCTCGTTCGGCCAGAAGAAGAGGGTATCTCTGGCGGGTGCCATTGCCATGCACCCCGAGGTGCTGATCATGGACGAGCCCACCGCCGGGCTGGACTCCAGGATGGTCCACGAGCTCCTCGAGCTGGCCGACGAGCTGAACCAGAAAGGCCTCACCGTCATCATGTCGACGCACGATGTCGAGACCGCATATTCCTGGGCCGACGAGATCAGGGTGATGAACAAGGGAAGGATCATCTACTCTGGCGACCCGGACGGGTTCTTCTCCGACGGGCAGAGGGCAAGGAACATAGGCCTGACCGAACCGATGATGTTCGACCTCAACCGAACCATGAGCAGGCACAACAAGGTCCCGACGGACCCTTACCCAAGGAACATCTTCGAGCTGAACCAGAAGTTCGGACAGCACAGGGGCGCCATGGGGCGCCTATACTTCTACCCCACATCGGACCTGAGCGGCGAGACCATCAAGACCATCCGGCACATGATGCCGCAGGCAGCGGTCGGTCTCATAGGCTCTCGGGCAAGGAAGGTAGGCGCGGACCTCGGCCTCCAGGTCGAGCACAGGTTCGACACGTATGACGAGGCGCTGATCGAGGTGGGCCACGGGCGCGATTTCGTAATCGTCGGGGACGAGAACTGGCGGAAGGAGATCGAGGTTCGGCTGGATGCGCTCGGTACAGCCTTCGGTGCGACGGTCCGGCTGATGAGGCTATGACGCGTCCCTGGTCATCTGGGTAGGTACGTTAAAAGATATATGCCTACAAAGCATTATTAAAATGCATCCAATAAGGGCTCACCTAATATGGCCGAGAACGTGGAGGAGAAGAAGAGCGAGGTAGAGGTCACCCTGAGAAGGGACCTGGGCCTGCTCGAGGTCCTGATGATAGGCATAGGGCCTAACATCGGCTCCACCATCTTCATCCTGATAGGCACAGGGACGGCGATCGCAGGGCCCGGCATCATCCTCGCCTTCATCCTGAACTTCTTCGTCACACTGTGCACGGCCTTCTCTTATGCCGAGCTATCGTCGGCCTTCCCAGAGACGGGAGGGGGATACCTTTGGATCAAGGAAGGGTTGTTCCCCCCGTTCGGTTTCCTCGGAGGATGGATGTCATGGGTCGGCCATTGCATCGCCTGCAGCGTCTACGCTCTCGGTTTCGGCGCAGGTATGCTGTGGATGATCGACGCCTTCGACATCGACATGGGCATGTCGGACAACTCGATCAGGATCGTGTTCTCCGTCCTCGTGGCCATCATCTTCATCTTCATGAACTTCAGGGGGGTCAAAAGTGCTGGACGTTCGGGGATCGTCGTGTCCTTCATCCTGATCGCCGTGATCTCGTCGTTCGTGATCCTAGCGGCCTATAAGATGCTGCTCGACCCGAACTCGGGTGACAATTTCTCCAACCTCATGCCCAATGGCACCATGAGCATCCTGACTTCCATGGCCTTCACGTTCATGGTCTTCGAAGGGTACGAGGTGGTGGCTCAGACCGGAGAAGAGGCCAAGGACCCGGAGAAGACGGTCCCGAAGGCGATGTTCCTATGCATCGGGATCAGCACGTTCCTATTCGTCGCAGTCGCAATCACGGCCATAGGAGTGTCTGGATGGGAGAACATCGCCGGCTGGAAGGACCTTGCGATCGCCGAGTCCGCCGAGAGCATCATCCCATATTTCGGCGGGGACCTCATCGCGTTCGGAATCATAGTCGGTTCGATCGCGGCCGTCAACTCGATCATATTCTCGGTATCCCGGGTCTCTTTCGCCATGGGAAGGGATGGCAACCTGCCGGCAATGTTCGGCAAGCTGCACAAGAAGAACCAGACACCGGCCACGGCGCTTCTCGTCTCTGGCGCCATCATCATCTTGATGTGCATCACCCTCCCGATGGACCAGGTCGCCGCCGTCGCGGACATACTCATCCTCCTTCTGTTCACATTGGTCAATATCGCGGCCATCACCCTTCGGAAGAAGAGGCCGGACGTCAAGAGGGCTTACATGACGCCTTGGTTCCCGGTCATCCCGCTGATCGCCATCGCGATGAAGCTCATCCTGGTCGTCACGCTCTTCGACTACGAGCCGTTCGCCTGGTATCTTGCCATCTTCGTCATCAACGTCGGTCTGATAATACACTACTTCACCAAGGGTAAGAAGGAGATCGAGAAGGTCCCGCTGCCGGAAAGAACGCCTCTCACGACCGAGGAACTGGAGAAGTTCCGTGTCATGGTCCCGATAGAGGACGAGGAGAGCGAGTCGCTGATCGACATCGGTTGCCTGGTCGCGTCCGAACATAACGGCGAGCTGTTACTGGTCAGCGTGGTCGAGGTCCCGTCGACCGTCCCGATCAACGAGGTCGATCGCAAGTTGGTCGACGAGAGGAAGAAGATGCTGGAGAAACTGACGAGGCACGCCCAGATGAACGGCGTGTTCGCCCGAGCGTTGGTCACTGTCTCACACGATGTGGTCACTGCCCTCATAGACACGGCGAAGGAGGAGGAGGTCAATACCATAGTGGTCGGCTGGAAGGGCTTCACTAGGACGCAGAAGCGCGTGCTCGGAAAGAAGATGGACCTTCTGCTGAGGCTGACCCCCTGCGACGTCCTGCTGTTCAAGGCCGAAGGCCGCTTCAAGCCCAATAGGATACTGATCCTATCCGGCGGACTTTGGCATGTCAGCAGGGCGACCGAGATCGCGGCGTTGATCGCTCAGCGCAACAGCTCGAGGGTGACGATACTCAATGTCATTGCGGAAGAGAAGTACATCGATATGGCGAGACAATACTCCCGCCGCCTGACCGAAATACTGCGCAAGGTCGGGGTTCCAGTCGTCGTCAAGGAGATCAGGCCCGAGACGGTCCTGGGCGGGATCGTGAGCGAATCGATCGAATACGACCTGCTCGTGATGGGGTCGAGCGCCGTCCAGAGAGTTCATAGGAGCGATTTCGGTTACGTTCAGGACCGCATCATCAAGAACTCCAAATGTCCGGTCCTGATCTACAAGCGCGTCGCGAAGTTCGAGGAGCGCGAAGCGGACGAAATAGAGCTGGTCAACATCACCGAGTGACCGAGGCGGATACGAACTCGTCGACGAACCTGGTCTCGACCGGCAACGGTATCCTCGCGCCAGCGCTGGTCGGATGGCCGCCGCCGTCCATTCCATGCCTTGTGACGAAATCCTCGACGAACTGTCCGACGTCCATACCTCTCGGGTCCATCCCTCTTATCGAGACCGAGCAGTTCTCCTTCCGGTCGTTCAGCATCAGCGCGTAGGAGCATCCCCAGCGATGGGCCACCTCGACGAGGGCCCTCGTTCCGAAACCGTACAACGAACGGTTCTTCTCGTTGCACTGGAAGATGCCCACCTTGTCGCGGACCTGTAATCCAGCTTTGACCCTGGATATGGCCTTTGGCCACCGGTTCTCATTGACGACCTGAAGATACCTGCGTTTTATGGCGCATATCTGCGATGGCCACGCCCCCTCGGACAGGTGCTGGCTGGCAATGGTCCTGAACTCATCGTCATCTATGTTCAGGCGCCATGAGAAATCGAGCACCATTGCCTCGTCGTTGACCTTCTGCTGGCCATGCCTCTTCAGGACGTCGTGCAGCACGTCCGTATCGCAATATTCGAGCTGGTCGGCGATCGCCACAAGCTTCTTCAGATTAGGGCTGGCCTTCAGATATTTATGGAGAACTCCGGCGGCGCTCCTTCCCTCCTCGACGATCTTTATGCCGTCCAGCTCCTCGAGCACCGATGACGGATGATGGTCGACGGCGAATATCGTCTGAGACCCTTTCCTCGCCCTCACCGACTCGGCGACATCATCTGTCAGCGCCACGTCCACGAGATAGACCTCTTTGGACATCCTGTCCTTGCCCAGCGCATTCGCGGCGGCCCTTGGGGAGGTAATGAACGAGATCCTCGACAAGGGGTGTTGGCTCAAAAAGATGGCAGCAGAAGCTATCCCGTCGACATTGCCGCGGGTTATGAGATGTTTGTCCCGATCATCTCTGGATAAGGAATCCAATGATAATCCTCGGGTAGTAATAACTTACTTCTGGACTATTTGAATCTATTGCATTTAAATAATTACCAAAAGATTAAGAAACATATCTCGGAAGGATGGGATGCAGCCTTCGATGTCCATTGCATCAGAGGCCTTTCGTAGTTTGCCTGTACGCTAACTGGTTATATGGCGGCGAAAAGACTGAGCTGGTAGGAGACGGAACAGATGGTCACATACTGCTTGCAAAGCGTGTCTGAATCGAACTACCGCGGGGAAGGGTCGCTGCAGACGGCCTTCCATAGGGCAGGGGAGAAGAGCGGTTTCTCGAGCGTGAGGGCGGAGTACGTCCCTTTCAAGGAGTTCAAGGCGGTATGGACGAAGAGGGGCGACGCCGTGGACCTCCAGGTCACCGACTACATGAAGGGAGCGGACCAGCGGATCCTCGATGAGTTCGCCGAATGCATGTGCCGCAGGATCCTTACCAAGCACCCGAGGGAGCTATACACCCAAGCGATGAGGGACTGGCTTCAATCCGAGGAGTTCGTCGCGCTAAACAGGCTCACATACCTGAAGAGGAGCAGGAACATCGCTTATTCCAGCAAAGGGTCGACCTACGACCTCAAGGAATCCATGGCGCGGCTCATGGCCCAGGGTATGGTCCCGGAGATCTCGAACAGTTACATCACCTGGACGAAGAGGCCGAACATTCAGAGGATGGGATACTGCTCGGTCATCATGAGGGTAGTGGCGGTGAGCAGCTCTCTGGATTCGGACAAGGTGCCCGAGTTCGTCTCGGACTACGTCCTATATCACGAGCTGCTGCACCTTAACGACGGACTGAAGGCGATGGGCTCCCACCACGACAGCGCGTTCAGGATGAGGGAGCGGGCCTACCCCAGATGGCGGGAGGCCGAGGCAATCCTCAAGAGGGTGGCGTCGAAGAGCGTCTGATGCCTAATCCGGCGTCCCTCCCGACAACGATATAACGTATGGAATCGAATCGGAGTGTGATCACGATGGAGAAAAAGTTCATCTCTGAGCTGATCGAGAACCAATCGATCTCGGACGCGTTCTATGTCAGTTTCAAGAGGCCAGTTCGCCAGTACTCCAAGGGGTACATGTTCGAGGTCAGGGTCGGCGACAGCACAGGCGAGATTATGGTCAAGTACTGGGGGGCGAACAACCAGGAGGCCGTCCAGTCCATACACGATTCCATCAAGGACGGGGATGTGGTGCTCGTCACAGGGGCGGTGAGGTCCTTCAACGGCCAGCTGGAGATCCATGCGAACCCGAACGAGAAAAGGGGGATCAAGAGGATCGGTCCCGAGGAATATGAGCTAGATTGGTTCGTTGCCAAGACCGCGAAGGACATCGAGGCGATGTACTCCGAGCTCTTGGACTTCGCGATGTCCATCGAGGACCCGAACTTACAGCGCCTCATCCTGCATTTCTTCGGCGAGGGGACGTTCCAAAAGCGGTTCAAGGTATGCCCTGCCGCCATCAAGCATCACGGAAATGTCGTCGGCGGGCTTGCCGAGCATACGCTGGCAATCGTTCAGACCTGCCATTCGCTATCTGGCACGTACCCGGAGCTCGACAGGGACCTTCTGATCGCTGGCGCGATGCTGCACGACATAGGCAAGATCGACGTCTACGAGGTCACGACCAACATCCACGCGACGGACCAGGGAAGGCTGATGGACCACATATTCCTAGGAGCGGAGATGGTCCGGAACGCGTTGGGGACGTTGGACGACTTCCCAGAGGTGCTGGCATGGAAGGTCGTCCACATGGTCCTGAGCAGTCACAACAAGCGCGAGTACGGCTCCCCGGTCGAACCGATGTTCCCCGAGGCGTTGGCCTTGAGCATGGTCGACGAAATGGAGGCCAGGCTCGATAAGATGATACGGCTCATGAAGAACACGAGGACGGATGACGACTGGACCTACAGGGACGATGTCGGCAGCGTCTTCCTCATGGGATCGAAGGCGAGGACGAAAGTGTCCCCCGGGCCCTAACAGATTGGTTCACGGCTGGAGAATCCTCCTCTCCCCACACTGACCCGGGCCGGGGGTTTTGTCGTGCGTCGGGGTTGTCCTCCAGTCATGACGCGACGTCTCATCGCAAGTTCCTGCAGGGACCCAAATAACGAGCACTGTTCACCGGCAGAGTGTTCTAGGGATCACGGATCACCCTCGCTGTTGCTGACGGCCCGCTACCATCGATGGAAGGGATATTAAAGAGTTGTTGCGGTCGGACGCTATCCGTTCAATACGTCTATGAGCCCCGTGGACATCGCACGCCTATCTCTGCCATCATGCCGATGCCCGATCCCTTTCTCCTACCGCAAGAAACATATCGTTATTTCATCATGGAGAAGGTCATGGTGTCGATGGCTTGGACATACCTGGTCATAGCAGGGTTCATGGAGCCTTGCTGGGTCATCGGCATGAAGAAGTCCGAGGGGTTCAAGAGGCCGAAATGGACCGTGGCGACTATATTCTTCATCTTTGCGAGCATGTACCTTCTGGCCATCGCCATCGACATGGACCTACCGGTGGGAACAGCTTACGCGGTCTGGACCGGGATCGGGGCCGTCGGCGCGCTCTTGGCAGGCATATTCATCTTCAAAGAACGATCGTCCTGGGTCAGGATACTGTTCATAATGCTAATAATCGTCGGCATCGCCGGTGTCCAGATCACGTCAGGGGCGTAATATGGCCAAGGATATCGTCGGACCCGAGAGCAAGCCCATCGAAGGGAGAAGGGGCTGGATGTTCCTCGTGCTGGCGGGCATGCTAGAGCCCGTGTGGATCGTCTCGATGAAGCTGTCGGAGGGTTTCACCGATGTCGCCTGGGCCACGGCAACGTTCATCTTCCTTTTCGGCAGCATGTACTTACTGGCGCAGGCCTTGAGATCAAAGATCCCGATGGGAACGGCCTATTCCATATGGGTAGGGATCGGAGCGATAGGTGCATTGATCGCCGGCATATTGCTGTTCGAGGAATCCTCAGAGATGATCCGCATGGGTTTCGTAATGTTGATAATCGTCGGCATAGTGGGGCTCCAGGTGACCAGCGGGAAAGAGAAGGTATGATGCGCCTTTCTTGGGCAGTCCATCCAATGATCCGGGTCGGGTCCCTCGCGGTCGGTCATCGGTAATATCGAAAAGGTTGTCCGATGTCATGGCCATCCACTATCCTATGACATTTTCATTCTCCAATGAGCGATTGTGACCGATACTTAAATATCGTCAATTATTTTTTTCTTGACCATCACGATCGAGGATTATCATGTTGAAAGGTAAGTTCGGGGGGTTAATCGGATTATTCTTTGCGATCTTCATCGCCATGGCGTTCATCTCGTCAGGGGCGATCAGTACCGGCAGCGCCGCAGAGCCTACGGACATCACATATGTGTCATACGACACCATTCGTGTCAATAACGACACGGATCTGGAGGACCTGTTCGACCTGAACGCGTCTTGGGCCGGGACCGGCGCCGTTGACGACCCATACATCATCGAGAATCTAATGATCGATGCGAACGGCGACTACAGCGCGATATACATCGGCAACACGACCGCTCACCTCGTCATAAAGAACTGCGATGTCT
This sequence comes from Methanobacteriota archaeon, assembly GCA_021372315.1. Taxonomy (GTDB): domain Archaea; phylum Thermoplasmatota; class Thermoplasmata; order Methanomassiliicoccales; family UBA472; genus MVRC01. Next base: position 4,942 of record JAJFUT010000034.1, on the reverse strand, counting down.
TCGGTTCTTTCTATCATGACTATCCGTACCGGTTCGGTGGGGCCATAACGGTATTCAATGCCACGGACGTTTCGATCGAGAACAACATATGTCACGACAGCCTCTTCGAAGGCGATGGCATAGACGTTCTCGAGTCGGAGAACATCGTAGTGGCCAATAATACCTGCAACGGCAATTACTGGGGCATCTACATCGACCTGTCCAACAACATCACCGTGACGAACAACGTATGCAACGAGAGCTATGATTACAACATCTATGTGGATGGATCGGAGAACAGTATCATCGCGAACAACGTCTGCGGTATGTCTTCTTACGGCATCTATTTGGAAGATTCGAATAACAATACCATAGCGAACAACGCATGCGACTCGAACCTCGATACTGGCATTTACCTGTATAATTCGAACTACAACACCGTTACGGGCAACAACTGCAGCGGCAACCCCTCCAATGGTATCATGTTGTACACGTCCAGCTACAACTACGTGTCGAACAACGACTGCACCGAATGTGAGGTCGGCATCGCGGTGTGGTACTCAAGCGTGTTCAACGTCCTGGTGCACAATGATTGCAGCGGCGATTATCGTGGCATTTACCTTTTTATGCATAGTGACAACTGCACCATAACGAACAATGACTGCAGCGGGAGCGGTTATTACGGCATCTATTTCAACAGTGCCAGCAACATCACGACGACCGATAACGACTGCAGCGGGAGCGCAGTATACGCTATAATCGCCAACTTATCGAGCAATAACACCATATCCAACAACGACTGCAGCGGGTGCAACGAGGCCGGTATCGTTCTGTACAACCAGTGCATGTACAACACGATCTTCCACAACAACTGCAGCCAGGGTGCCTATGATGGCATAAGGATCGAAGAGCGAAGCAGCAACAACACCATATCGAGCAACCTTTGCAACATGAACGCCAGGTATGGGATATACATACACGCCGAGAGCAGTTTCAACTCGATCGTTCAGAACAACTGCAGCGGGAATTCTGTCAGGGGCATATATCTGCTTGGTGCGTGCAACGACAACGTGATCTCCGACAACGACTGCACCTTGAGCAGCGGGATCGGGATATACCTGCTGAGCTCATGCAATTATAACATTATTACGAACAACGATGCCAGCAGCGTCAATCACGGCGGCATCGAGATCGATGGCGGCTGCAGGTTCAATACGATATCCGACAACACCTGCGATGGCAATATCTGGGGCATATACTTGATGTCGTCATGCAGCAACAACACCATAACCGACAATGAGCTCACGAACATAATCAACGAGGCCATATGCCTGAACAGTGGCTGCATGGGGAACATCATAACGGGCAACGTTTGCAACAGCGTCGGATTCAATTCCTATGCTGGCATATTGTTGTACTCCGGATGCAGTTATAACACAGTGGCGAACAACAACTGCACCAGCATCAACTTCGGCATCTATCTATGGTACTCAAGCGACCACAACATCATAACGAACAACGACTGCAGCGACCTCAATAATTTCGCGTCCATGATTCTAGAAAGTTCCCACTACAACGAAATAACGAACAACAACTGCAGTGGCAGCTGGATGGGAATATATGTCTACTCGTCCAGCAGTAACAATTACCTATCGGGCAACGATTGCACCAACAGCAATGCTGGAGGCGTGGTCCTGCAGAACGCCTATAACAACATCATCACCGGAAACGATTGCGACGGCAACAGGGGAGGTTGGTCATACAGCGGTGGCATCGTCCTTTACGGCTCGAGCGGCAACACGGTGTCTGATAACAGTTGCAACGACTGCGTCACGATAGGCATCTATCTTTATAACGCTGCCAGCAACATCATAACGGGCAACGAGTGCAATGGCAACCTCGATGCGAACATCTATCTCCAGAGCTCGAACGGCAACACGATATCCAACAACACGATCTCTGGAAACGGCGATGGGATCATTTTCCAAAGCTCGCACGGCAACACTATATCCAACAACACGATCGATGGATGTTATTACGGCATCTATCTGGTCTCATCGAGCAGCAACATCATCTCTCGAAATATCTGCGACGAGGGCCACCAGGGCATCGGCCTATATAGCTCCTCGAACGGCAACATGATAACGAACAACACGGTGAGCGACAGCGCATATTACGGCATCTATCTCGAGAACTCGAACGGCAACACCCTTTTCAGCAACGTGTTCATGGACAACAACGGGGCCTCGTATGAATATGACTCGTCGTCAGTTCAGGCATGGGACAATGGGGTCAACACCTGGCACGCATTGACCTGCGGCAACTACTGGAGCGACTGGCAGACCCCGGACCTCAACATGGACGGCATAGTCGATAACTGGTACTATATCCAGGGAGGGAGCAACGTCGACAGATACCCGATATCGATCTCCCTCGAGATCACCTTGCCGATCTGGAACGTGTTCAGCGTTCCTAGCGTCACCGTCTCGGGCACGGCCTCCGCCAACTACTTCGGACTATCGTCCGTGATATGGTACAACGCCTTGAACGGAGCGTCCGGAGTGTGCGATGGCACGAGCAACTGGACCGCTCAGGTCGTTCTGGCATCCGGTAACAACGAGATCATCGTCACGGTGATAGATGGCAACGACATGATGGTCCAGAGGTCAATATTCCTCATCTTGGACGCTGACGCACCGAGCGTCATCATCACCATTCCAGACGCGGGTGAGTATGTCACATCGTCGGTCACGGTGATCTGGAATGCCGAAGACAACAACTCCGGGATCAGTACGATAAAGATACGCTTGGACGATGGAAGATGGACCTACGTGAGCGGAACGGCGAGCTACACGTTCGATTCCGTGCCCGAGGGCGCTCACACCGTCTATATGATCGTCACCGATAATGCTGGCAACAGGAAGGAGGTCTCCGTCAGCTTCATCGTCGACGACACAGCACCGACCGTGGCGATAACCTCGCCTGTCGACGGATATCTCAATAGCACGGGCAGCTTGACCGTCGTATGGACCGGCTCCGATGCAACGTCCGGGATCGCATATTATGCCGTCAGCATCGACGGCATCAGGTGGAGCACGGTGAGCGGGACAAGCTACACGTTCAGCGGACTCGATGAGGGCGAACACACGGTGTTCGTAAGGGCCTATGACGGCGCAGGCAACTACGCTGAGAATTCCATAACGGTCGTCATCGACAGCACCGCACCTTCCGCGCTCGTCTCCCCGTCGGGATTAGGCGTGTCGGTCGATTCCGTCATAACGGTCGAGTTCTCCGAGGCGATGGACCAGGCGATGACGACGATCACCATCGAAGGCGTGACCGGAACCATCACCTGGAACGGCAACATAGCAACGTTCACCCCGACCTCGCTGGATCATAACGGCGCATACGTTGTGAACGTGGTCGGCAGGGACCTCGCCGGGAACGCTTTCACCATGTCATCGACCTTCAACACGACTGTGGCCGGTAACATCGCAGGCGTCCTCGTCGATGAGGACGGCGATCCGATAGCCGGTGCGAACGTCTCGATGAGCAATGGCATGATGACGACGAGCGACGCCAACGGGCGCTTCGTCTTCGATGACGTTCCACTAGGCACATACAACATCATTGCCGTCGCAGAAGGCCACGAGTCGATCGGTACGAACGCGACGTCAATGGCAGGCACAACGGACGAATTGGGCGAACTGACGATGATCAGCACTGAAGACGACTCGGATTCGAGCGCTCTGATGTTCATAGTGATCATCGTCGTGATCGCAGCGATCGTTGCGGCCGTCGTGCTCTTCCTGAAGAGAAGGCCGTGATAGGACCGACGGAACAAACCTGTTACGATATCATATCAGGGGCCGTTCGCTGGCCCCTGTCTTTTTTCTTTTTTCAACCATCCTCAATTTGAACGCATTTCGTTGACAACGTTCCTCTCGTTCACCGCGCCTGAGCGAAAAAGGTATATGCCTGGCGAACCCGATAGGGAGCTGGGAACGATGAAGGAGCTCTTCGAACCGGAAAGCATCGCAGTGGTCGGGGCGGCGCGCGAGCCGAACAAGGTCGGCAACGCTGTCCTGAGGAATCTCATCGAGGACGGGTTCAAAGGCACGCTGTACGCGGTGAACCCCAAGGCCGATGAGATACTCGGCATCAAATGCTACAAGACCCTGACGGACGTACCTGGTAAGGTCGACCTGGCCATCATCGTCACGCCGGCCAAGTTCATTCGTCCGATCATGGAAGAGGTCGGCAAGAAAGGCACGAAGGCGTGCATCATCATCTCGGCCGGGTTCCGCGAGGTGGGAATGGAAGGGGCCAAGATGGAGGACGACCTTGCCAAGATATCGAAGGATTACGGCATCCGCGTCCTCGGTCCGAACTGTCTCGGACTTATCAACACACATCATCACATGAACGCGACGTTCACTGCCAACTTCCCGAGCGAGGGGAGCGTCGCGATAAGCTCGCAGTCCGGCGCCATATGCTCGGTGTTGCTCGACTGGGCGGCTAGCAGCAGCATGGGGTATTCGAAGTTCATCAGCGTCGGCAACAAGATGGACATCGACGAGTCCTATCTGCTCGAGTACCTCAGGAACGACCCCGAGACGAAGGTCATCGGGATGTACATCGAGGCGACCAACCGGGGCAAGGAGTTCATGCAAGAGGCGTACGCCACCTCAAGGCATAAACCGATCATAGCTATCAAGGCCGGCAGGACGAGCTCAGGCGCGAAGGCCGCCTCGTCGCATACCGGCGCACTGTCGGGGAGCGACAAGATATACGACGCTGTCTTCCAAAGGTCGGGCATCATCCGCGTCAGGACGATAGACGAGATGCTCGATCTGCTGATGGTGTTCTCGTCCCAGCCCCTGCCGAACGACAACAAGGTCGCGATCGTGACGAACGCTGGAGGGCTCGGCGTCATGGCCGCGGACGCGCTCGCCGATTACGG
>JAJFUT010000026.1 GCA_021372315.1 Methanobacteriota archaeon | reverse complement strand
AACTGGACAGGGCCAAGAGGATCATCAAAGGGTCGATCCTCCGCGTCTACGGCCAGCCCAGGGAGGACATGAGGTCGATGATCTATTCCTACGTCATGACAGGCAAGGTCCGCACATTGGACGAGATCATCGCGAGGATCGAGGCCGTGACGGAAGATCAGGTCGTCTCATTCGCGCAGGCGCAGCTGAACAGGCGTATGATGTGCGCGGCCGTACACGCCGGAAAGGCCCAGGCCGATTCCGTCGCAATGAAGGCCGCGGGGATCGATTTCTGAATAGCTCGCCTCTGGTGAGCATAGGGCCCATGAGTGCATCACTCTAAGAGAAACCGTCTCAAGCTAATTAGCTCGATCCTCTCATCTTCATCAGCCTTTTCCTCGTCGCGGTCAAATGTTACTATCAGTCCCTTCTTCAGTTTGAGCTCGTCGAGGCATCTGCTCAAAGAGCCGATTTCATTGGTCTACTTCTTTGAATCAGAAAATTTCGTTCTCTGATAGAACGAAAATGCATACTTTTCGTTCTGTATAAAAACGTAAAATGATCATGGACTTTGCCAGTGTTCTAAAAAATGAAGAATTCGCATCTCTACGATCTCGTCCAATCTTTAATCGGACAACATCGATTGAACTTTCCAAGATCTTTCAGATCGCAATCCTTCGAGGGAAGTATGTTCAATGGTCAGGATGCTGAGTAAAAAGCGTTACTGGGCGTGCATTAGTACGAGGTCAACAATCATCTTTGATTCGTAACTTACATTCGGAATTTTCTCAGAAACAAATCCAGTTACATAACCAATAAATAAACAAATATTTCTGATATTTTCAAACTTCTTAATACAACGGTGAAGGTAGAAAAAAGAAAATGACCCAATTGATGACATGGTTACTGTATGCCATATTGATCGGAGCCCCGCTGCTTTTCTTGATAGCAGGTCTCCGTCTGATCAATGACGATGAGGTAGGAATACTCTACAAGAAGATGCTAGGAACGACGATGCCGCAGGGCCAGGTCGTGGCCAGGAACGGCGAGGTAGGCGTCCAGGCGAACATATTGATGCCTGGGCTCTATTGGAGGATACCGGTCATATGGAGGATCGAGAAGCAGCCTGTGACCGAGATAGCCCCGTCCGAGGTCGGGATCGTCGAATCGATAGACGGCGGGCCGATCCAGAAGGGCCGCCTGCTCGGAGAAGAGGTCGAATGCAATCACTTCCAGGACGCGAAGATGTTCCTGGACAATGGGGGCATGAAAGGCCCTCAGGTGAGCATCCTCAGGCCAGGTACGTACAGGATCAACACGTACGCATTCAAGGTCTTGAACACGAAGGTCACGGAGATCCCGCCCGAGAAGATCGGGGTCGTCATAGCCAACGACGGCCTTCCGCTCGAATCGGGGTTCATCGTGGCCCCGAGACCGCTCGAATTAGTCAGCGAGAAGAACCCCAAGGCGAGGAACAGCCAATACTTTCAGGACGGCCAGGCCTTCCTTGACAGCGCCGGCCACAGGGGGCCGCAGCTGGACACCCTCCAGCCGGGCCGCTACTACATCAACCCGCTCCTGTTCAAAGTGGACATCTATGATGTGGCCGAGGTACCGCCAGGCTACGTCGCCATCCTGAGGTCCAACGTTGGACTTGACCTCGAGAGGAAGGAGGGGTCGCCGATCCCGAACGTCGGAGGCACGGGCCCCGAGCGCTCGGTCGACATAAGCCAGCCAGTGCACGAGGAGGCCGAATCGCTCCTCATCCTCGACAAGAACATGAGAGGCATCTGGAAGGAGCCGATCGCACCGGGAAAGTACAACCTGAACCCATTGGCGTTCACCGCATACCTCGTGCCGACGTCGGCGGTCACCATCGACTGGGCCTCCGGTGTGGATTCCAGGGCGCAGCACGATGCCCCGGACCTCTCCAAGAAGGGGCCTATGATGATGGGCGCACCCGAGGACGAGGTCAGCGACATGGACAAGGCGACGGAGTTCTTCAAGTTCTCACAGCTCCGGGTCACGTCCGTGGACGGGTTCCAGCTCGACGTCGATGTCAGGATGATCATACGCATCCGGCCTCAGAACGCCGCATTCATCATCGCCAGGTTCGGTTCCGTCAAGAACCTCATCGAGCAGATCGTCCATCCGCTCATCGATTCGTCCTTCAGGAACAAGGCCGGCGAGGAGAAGGCGATACGCTTCATCCAGGGAAGGACTGAGCTGCAGAAGATGGCCCTCGAGAAGGCGCAGGCGGAGTTCGCGATCTACCATGTTGAAGCGCAGAACCTGCTCATAGCCTACATCAAGGTCGACCAGGCATTGCTCGACACGCAGACGAAGAGGGAGATAGCGCTGCAGCAACAGCAGCAGTACGAGCAGGAGGCCATGGCGCAGGAGAAGAGGATCGAGGTCATGTCCAAGGCGGCGAACGCCGACAAGCAGCCCGAGGTGGTGGCGGCAGCGCTTTCGATCCAGATAGAGGAATCGAAGGCCAATGCCAAGCGCCAACAGGCGGCGGGTGACAGGGACTACAACAAGATCACGGCCGATGGTGAGACGTACAAGCTCAAGACGATCGCGGACGGAAACGCCTATGCCCAGCGTGAGGTCGGAAAAGGTATCGCCGACGCGTACGCGGCACAGGCCGAGGTCATCGGTCCGAACGCCACTGCCACGATCAAGATGATGAACGAGGTCGGGGTCGGCAAGGTCAAGATCGTCCCGGACATCGTCGTCCAGGGAGGAGACGGCGAGCAGGGCGGAGCGATGGGACTGTTCACGACGTGGATGGCCCAGATGGTCAAGGACAAGCTGCCGCCGAAGGAGACCGAGAAGAGCGAGTGATCACGCCTCACGGACGGTCAAACCATTTGGCGCGGCCTCGCCGCGCATATTCATTTTTATTTTAGAATGGACGGCTCATTCATCAACGAACCAATGTCCCGCCTCGAGCAGCGCCTTCTCGGCCTTTTTCAGGTCGGTCCTCCTGACGAAGACGTAATCCGTGTCGAACGACGAGCAGGCGAGTATGCTTATCCCGGCCTCGGCCAGCGGCCTCAGCACCGAGGCGAGCACGCCGACCTCGTTCAGAGGGAACGGCCCTTGCAGCTTGAAGCAGGCCCAGCCGCGCTCCGCGCGCACGAAGTCAGGCACGCTTCCTTCTTCGCAGATGATCGAGAGCTCGTCCTCCGTCCTCGACGTGAACGACATCCTCGACACCGGGGCCCATTGCGGCATCTTTTCGTCAGGGTGGAGACGGCTGATCGCGTAACTGCCGTCCATGCGGTAGAGACCGAACACCCGCTTCATTCCAGCACGACCAATGCCTGGCCGCCTTCGACGGCCTCGCCGGCGCGGACCTTTATCTCCTTGACCTTGCCAGCGGCCTCGGAGACGATCTCGTTCTCCATCTTCATCGCCTCGAGTATGACGACGACCTGGTTCGGCTTGACCTCGTCCCCGGCCTTGACCTTGACGGTGATGACCTTGCCAGGCATCGGCGCCTCGATGACCTTCGAGCCGGAGCCGTTGCTCCCGTTCTCCGTCATCTCCAGCACGATCTCCTCGATCTCGCGGATCTGCTCGACCTTCACCTGCATCTGGTGGCTGTTCGACTTGACGACGGCCCCCTCGTCCAGGGCGCCCTCGACCTCGACTGGGAAGAGCTCGCCGTTGATGTAGAGCCCGTTCTCCTTGAAGATGCACTTGTAGATCTGCCCGTCGACCGTGACCTTGTACTCGCCAGTGACCTTATCGATGACGACGTCGTGCGGATGTCCGTTGGCGGTTATCTTAAGTTTCAGATGATCCACCCCCCGCCGTTCATCGCGTCGCGCCTAGCAGCTCCGACCCAGAGGTCAGCGTCCTTACCGCCGGCCTTGGGCTCGATCTTCTTCTCGGTCGAGCGCATGTACAGCGCGGCTATGGCGGCCAGGTCCTTCAGGTTGAGGCCCTTCTCGTTCATGTTCCTCTCCTTGAAGTACTCGATCGCTACCTGCGGGAACAGGGCGTACGAGAGCACGTCCTCCTCGCTCCTAGCGTACTCGGCGACCTCCTTGGAGAGCTTCTGGAACTCCGGCTCGAGCAGGTCCGCCGGGCGGACCGTTATCGGCACTTCGTCCCCGATGATCTTCCTCCTGATCTCGGGACGGATCTCGGCAGGCGTCTTGCCGTACAGGCCGCGGACGAGGTTCTTCGTCTCGTTCGTGACCATCTTGTACCTCTCGCCAGTGATAACATTGAGAGTCGCCTGCGTGCCGACTATCTGGGACGTCGGCGTGACGAGTGGGATGTGCCCAAGGTCCGCCTTGACGCGCGGTATCTCCTCGAACACCTCCTGCCTCTTGTCCTCCTTCTTCGCCTCCTTCAGCTGGGCGGCGAGGTTGGACATCATACCTCCGGGTATCTGGTAGATCAGGACGTCCGTGTCGATCGCGGTCATCTCGCTCTCGAAGGCCTTGTACTTCTTCCTGATCTCCTTGAAGTATTCGGAGATCTCGGCCAGCTTCCTGAGGTCCAGACCGGTGTCGTACTCGGTGCCCTTGAGCATCGCGACGACCGTCTCGGTCGGCGAATGGGACGTGCCCATGCTCATCGACGATATCGCCGTGTCGACGATCTCGCATCCGGCCTCGACAGCCTTGAACGACGATGCCAGGGCCATCCCGGACGTCGTGTGCGAATGGAAGTGTATCGGCAGAGCGGTCTCCTCGCGCAGCTGCTTGACGAGCTCGTAGGCGTTCAGCGGCGAGATCAGGCCGGCCATGTCCTTTATGCACAGCGTGTCAGCGCCCATCTCCTGAAGGCGGCGAGCGGTCTTGACGTATGATTGGATGTTATGGACCGGGGATATCGTGTACGAGATCGCAGCCTCGACGACACCGCCGCACTTCTTGACGGAACGCATGGCCGTCTGCATGTTGCGAGGGTCGTTCAGCGCGTCGAATATCCTGAACACCTCGATGCCCCTGGCGAACGCCTTTTCGACGAACTTCTCGACTATGTCGTCGGAATAGTGGCGGTAGCCGACAATGTTCTGCCCCCTGAGGAGCATCTGGAACGGCGTGTTGGGCATCGACTTCTTGAGGAGCGTTATCCTCTCCCAGGGGTCCTCCTTGAGGAAGCGCAGGCACGTGTCGAAAGTCGCCCCGCCCCACATCTCCACGGACCAGTAGCCTATCTCGTCCATGAGCGGAGCGATAGGCAGCATGTCCTCCGTCCTCATCCTCGTCGCTAGCAACGATTGGTGAGCGTCGCGCAATGCCAGGTCCGTTATCTTAACTTTCATTCAATTCCTCACAAAGGCATGTTCCCGTGCTTCTTCGCAGGGCGGGTCTCCCTCTTCCTTTCCAACATCTTCAGTGCGCTGATCAGGCGCGGCCTGGTCTCCTTCGGCTCGATGATGTCATCGATGAAGCCCCTCTCCGCCGCCACGTAGGCGGAGGCGTAGTCCTTCCTGTACTCGGATATGAGCTCGTCGCGCTTCAGCTGCGGGTCGTCGGCCATGATGAGCTCCTGCTTGTAGACGATGTTGATCGCCCCCTCGGCCCCGACGACGGCTATCTCGGCCGATGGCCAGGCGAGGTTGATGTCCGAGCGGATGTGCTTCGAGGCCATGACGCAGTACGCTGCGCCGATCGCCTTCCTCGTTACGAGCGTGACCTTCGGGACGGACGCTTCGCAGTATGCGTACAGCAATTTCGAGCTGTTGCGGATGAGCCCCTCGAACTCCTGCTCCTTGGACGGCATATAGCCTGGAACGTCCACGAGCGTGACGATGGGGATGTTGAACGAGTCGCAGAAGCGGACGAAGCGCGCCGCCTTTATGGACGAGTTGTTGTCGAGCGTCCCGGCGAACACCATCGGCTCGTTGCCGACGATGCCGACGACGGAGCCGTCCATACGGGCGAATCCGACGGTGATGCTCTTGCCGAAGCTCTCGTGGACCTCGAAGTAGTCGCCGTTGTCGACGATCTTCTTCACGACCTCCGTCATCTCGTAGGGCTTCTGCGTGTCCTCCGGTATTATGGAGTCCAGCGATTCGTCCCTGCGCTCGGGGTCGTCCTTCGTCTTCGCGTAGGGTGCGGAGTCGAGGTTGTTCGATGGAATGTAAGAAAGAAGCTTCTTCGCCTTCTTGATGCAGTCCAGGTCATCGTTGCAGACGAAGTGCGATGTGCCCGAGCGGGACGAGTGCATCGCAGCGCCTCCCAGCTCTTCGAACGAGACGTCCTCGTTCTGTACCGCCTTGATCACGTCCGGTCCGATCATGAACATATGAGCCTTCTTGTTGACCATGAGGACGAAGTCCGCCAGGCCTGGCCCGAAGGTCATCCCGCCTGCGCACGGACCCATGATCATGGCGATCTGAGGCACCACGCCCGATGCGAGCGAGCATCTGAAGAAGAACTCCCCGAAGCCGCGGAGCGCCTCGGCGCCTTCCTGTATGCGGGCTCCACCAGTGTCGTAGATACCGATAATGGGGCAGCCGGTCTTGACGGCCATGTCGTAGACGTTGCAGATCTTCATGGCGTGCATCTTTCCGACGCTGCCTGCGAAGACGGTGAAGTCCTGGGCGAAGACGAACACCTGGCGGCCTTCGATCGTGCCGTGCCCGGTGACGACGCCGTCGCCGGGGAGCTTGTTCTTGTCCATGCCGAAATGGCTTATCTGGTGCGTTACGAAGGCGTCGAACTCGACGAAGGAGCCGGGGTCCAGCAGGGTCTCTATCCGGTCGCGCGCGGTCAGCTTTCCCTGTTTGCGGTGCTTCTCCACGCGCTCCGGTCCACCCCCTATCTTGGACCTCTTCTTCATCTCCTTGAGTTCCTTATTTTTCTCTTCGTTGCCCATTTTTCGCCCCCAGGTTCCTTCTCAAATCCCGCCGTGTTTATTAACGCTTGTTGCTTGAAATATTCCAATGTTACTATTTTTCAATCGTATCTCAGGCTGTAGACGGAATCCAGCCTGTATGTCAGTCCGTCATCTCCCTTGATGATCAGCGCGCCCATGTCGTCGAGGTACATCGCCGTCCCCGAGATCCTCTGGTCCCCGACGCTTCCGGTGACATGCCTTCCAATGACCGAGGACCTCTTAAGATAGTCGTCGGTCGAGATCATGCCTTTCAGATAGCTCTTGTAGAAGTCGTCGAGCTTGAACAGCAGCAGGTGAAGGAAAGCCTCGTGATCGAACTTATGCCCGGCCATCTCCGACAGCGAGCCGGGGTTCTCCCCCTCCAGCTCCTTGACGTCGGTGTTCAGGTTGATCCCTATCCCGAGCACGAGGAAGTTTATCGCGCTGCCCTTCGAGGACGCCTCCATCAAAAGCCCGGCCACCTTCTTGCCGGACACTATGACGTCGTTGGGCCATTTGAGTCTCGCGTCCATCAGGGTGAACTCCGAGATCGCGTCGGCGACGGGGATGCCGCTCATCACTGTAAGGCGTAACATCTCGCCGGCGGTGATCCCCGGCTTCAGGATGATCGAAAGATAGACGCCGCCCTCGGGCGAGGACCAGTGACGTCCGAGACGGCCCTTGCCGGCCGTCTGCCTCCTAGCCGCTATGACTGTGCCCTCGTCCTCCCCTTCCAGCGCAAGCAATTTCGCAGCGTCGTTGGTCGAGGGGACCTCTTCCTTGAGGATGACCTTTCGCCCTATGATCATGTACGTCCGCCTAGACCTTCAGCTCCCTCAGGGAGAGAAGCTCGAAACGGCTCTTCGAGCCCGAAAGCTGGGAGAAGAGCTCCCTGACCAGGGCCACCGTTCCGCCTTCGTACTTGGTCACATCCATGACAATGCTGATCGTCATGTTCTCGTAGAACACGAGGACGCGGGTTGACAATGCTAGCAGATTGACGTCGATCTTCGCCAGAGCGTTCGTCACGTCGAAGATCGCGCCGGGCTTGTCCGGTATGCAGATCTCTAGCTCTGCCAGCTTCGTCTCAACTGGTAAGAATGATAGTGAAAGGACCCACGCATCGGTATCAGCGACGAGCATGACCATGGAGCCGTCCTTGACGTCCTCGAGGTTCGCCATGAGGTCCGCCGGGACCTCCATCACGCGGTTCTTTAGGAGTGAGGGCTTCTTCTGCTTCTGCTTGACCGGCTTGACCTTGACGTTGGAGCCGTCGGATACGATGCCCTTCGTGTAGCGCTCGGATATGTTCGATGGCTCGATGCTCATCGAATCGACGTTCGCGATGGCGAGGGACTTCTGCTTCTTCTGGGTCTCGAACTCGTCCTGGAGCTGCGCGACGTCACCGTAGTAGGAGAGGTCGACGAGCATCTTCCAGACCATCGTGACGTTCGAGATCATGCTGATGCTGACCGAGTTGAGTATGTCGATGTTGCGGTCGGCGAGGAACTTGGAGACCTGGGCGCAAGAGCCTGGCGTGTCCATCATGTTGAACGTCGCCTGGCATATCTGCCTGTAGTTCTCCGGTCCGAAGGTCGAAGCGACGATCTCGTACCCGCTCGTTCCGTTGCGCTCGTAGCGGAACATAGTGGTGTAGACCTGGCTTCCGTCGACCAGGCCCAGTGCCTTAGCGATCTTCTCTGTAACAGTGATCTTCGAGCCTTGCAGCCTCGTGAAATCGTACAGTCTCATGTTCGGACCCGTTCCGTCAATCGGATTATGTCTGATAAACCTTGTCATGCCAAACCGTTAAGGTTTCGGTCCGGAGCATAGGTCCGAGCTTACTCGTCATTAGGCGCTTCGGTCTCGCAACGGCAGGATAGGGCGTCGACGACTGGCTCAAGCTCCAATAGTCTTTTTCCCTTCTCCGTCATGCGGACTATCGCGCCGTCCTTGGCCTCGACAAGGCCGCGCTGCGAAAGTTCGGCGATCGCATCGTTGAGGACCTGCCTCACGGTCGAATCAGGAGCGTCAGCCCTAGCCATCGACAGCTCGTTGATGCAGCCTTCGGCAGCGATGACCCCGATGAGCTCCTCCGGGCCCTTGGCGTCGTCCGAGAATGGGTTGAAGAACTGCACGTCCAGGTCGTTCATCGAAAGCGTCCCGTCGATGCCGTTCTCATCGAGCATGATCATGTCGTCCCCTCGTTCCAATGCGATCTTTATCCTCTCTTCCATCGTCGATCCTTTGGGGGACACCTTCCTGGATACGACCATCGGGTACTGGCTCAGAAGGAAGATGATGTTCTCGATCAGAGAGTCGGCGCTGACGCGGACGGGGCGTAGGTAATCGTTCGTATCCCTCGGACCTTCGGGAGTGCTCTCCAGGCGAGAGGCCCACATGACATCGGACATTATCAGTTTAGGAAGATTGACGATATAACAGGGGGTCAGCACGACCCCGGAATTGTTGATGCGGTGACGGCCTTCCCTCATCCCGAGAATGCGTCCTTCGGGATAGACGAACCACTTCCAGTCCTCCCACATGTCATCAGGGATAGGGTCGAACGTCACCATCGCCGTTCGTCTAGACGCTCCGCCGATATTATCTTTTGGAATATCTGCGACGCAGTTCATCGAGATAGTGCTAAATAGGTAGGTGTCTACTGTCTAGCCCGTTCCGGTGCTCAGATGCTTGGAAAGGGTTACATCTACAAGGGGAGCAAGATCAGCCCGTCGCAGTTCCTCATGATCGTCGTTCTCAGGAACGGGCCGATGTACGGTTACGAGATATTGAAGGCTCTGAGGGAGGAGTTCTCAGGTCTATGGGAACCGCAGACGGGGGCGCTGTATCCGGCATTGAAACGGCTGGAGGAGCACGGCCTTCTAGCGGTCGATAACGTCGGGGGGAAGGACTATTATCGGCTGACCGACGAGGGCAAGAGATGGATGGACGAGACCCTCGGGAAGATATCGACGGAGGTCAGGTTCCTTTCAAGATACGTCGAGTTCCTCTCCGGCGCGATCCCTGAACCGGGGAGGACCGCTGTCGAGGACGATGCTCCCAAGCTTTCCTGGCATCTGCTGCATCTGGTCGAGGATTCGCCCGACGGGAAGGCGCTGGGGAACAAGAAGCTGGTCAGGGCCATGCTGGTCAAGAAGGTCCGGGAGATCGACAAGGAGATATCCGATATCGAGAAGGAGGGGAAGCAATGACAGGTTACATAGAGGTCAAGGACCTGGTGAAGGTCTATTCCGGCAGCGTGCGCGCGGTCGACGACATCACCTTCGAAGTGATGGAAGGCGAGATATTCGGGTTCCTCGGGCCGAACGGCGCCGGCAAGACGACGACCATCTCGATGCTGACGACGCTCCTGCGGCCGACGAGCGGAAGCGCGACTATAGGCGGTCACGATGTCGTCAAGCAGCAACAGAAGGTCCGGTCGATCATCGGCCTCGTGCCTCAGGAGCTGACGGTCGACGACGAGCTCTCCGGCCGAGAGAACATGCTGCTCCAGGCCAAGCTCTATCACGTTGAGAACAAGGTCGCGAAGGAGCGCATCGACGAACTACTGGACCTGGTCAAGCTGGACGATGCCTCGGACCGGCTGGTCAAGACATACTCCGGTGGCATGAGGAAGAGGCTGGAGCTGGCCGAAGGACTGATACACTCGCCCAAGGTCCTGTTCCTGGACGAGCCTACGCTCGGCCTCGACGTGCAGACGAGGACGGTCATGTGGGCGCACATCAGGGAGCTGAAGGAGAGCTCGAACATGACGGTGTTCATGACAACGCACTACCTCGAGGAGGCCGATTCTCTGTGCGACCGCATCGGCATCATCGACAAGGGCAGGATCATGGCGCTGGACACGCCGAAGAAGCTGAAGGAATCGCTCGGCGGCGATGTCATATCCGTGAAGATAGACGGAGAGATGGACCAGACCGAGGCGATCAAGGCGGTCGACGGGGTGCTCAGCGTGAAGAAGGAGGACGGCTCCTACCGCGTCAAGGTGATGAACGGCGAGACGGTCACGGCCCCGCTGCTGCAAGGGATATCGAAGAACGGCGGCAAGGTGACGTACGTGACATTGGAGCGGCCTAACATGGACCAGGTGTTCCTGGAGTATACCGGTCGTTCGCTGCGCGACGCGGAGCAGGCGGGAAGCTACGACAAGATGGCCATGGCAAGGCAGATGAGGAGGTCGAGCTGAATGTTCTCCGAAACAGTGGCGCTGACAGGGCGCGAGCTGAAGCACTGGTACCGCGCCAAGGTCCAGATATTGATGATGCTGGTCCAGCCGATGGTGTGGCTTGGCCTATTCGGGCAGGCGTTCCCGGCGACGATCCCGGTGAGCACGATGAATGGGGCGCCGGACTACATGTCCTACATGTCCGTCGGTCAGCTGGCGATCATAACCCTGTTCACGTGCATGTTCGTCGGGATGTCGCTCGTCTGGGACCGCAGATTCGGTTTCCTGAACAAGCTGCGCGCCGCACCGATACCGAGGGCGGCAATACCTCTGTCCAGGGTGTTCGCCACGGTGATCAGGGCGGTCGTCGCAGCGATGCTGGTGCTGGCGATAGCGCTGCTCTTCGCGCACATCCCGGGGCTCAAGGGGCTGACGATCATCGGTCACTTCGGGATAACCGACTTCCTCGGGGTGATCCTGATACTCGTGCTGCTGGCCACCGCGTTCGCCTCGATATTCGTCGCGATAGCGCTGACGATAAAGCAGCAGGAGACCCTGTTTGCGGTGATCAACCTCGTGAACCTGCCGCTGATGTTCGCATCGGCTGCCCTGTTCCCGATCAGCTCGATGCCGGACTGGCTTCAGACGGTGGCAAAGGTGAACCCGCTGACGCTGGCGGTCGACGGCATGAGGCAGCTGTTCTTCCACGGTTCCACAGGGATATATTCGCTTAGCGTGGACATCATCGGTCTAGCGGCGTTCTCGGCAGTGTTTATCACGCTCGGCATAGTCGTCGCGATGCGCTCGCTGAAGGAGAAGTGAGGCGAGGAGAACGAAACATCTTACCATTCTTTTTCATCAGATTTCTATTTTTCAAAGGGTAATCTATTTAGTCGACAGTTGATTTGAGTACTGGCCTTGACGACATGAACAAAGAAAGACATCGGATGA
Organism: Methanobacteriota archaeon; assembly: GCA_021372315.1. Lineage (GTDB taxonomy): Archaea > Thermoplasmatota > Thermoplasmata > Methanomassiliicoccales > UBA472 > MVRC01. The sequence goes on along the minus strand of JAJFUT010000026.1, from coordinate 6,179 downwards.
CGGACGCGGAGCGAATCATCAAGATCAGGACGATCTTTGATATCGATTCGAGCGTTCCTGACAATATGTTGATCGATGCCCTGGTGACGCCATCGTACGGTCACGAGAACGATTATCCGCATCAGGATGTCCAAGAATACCTTGCATTGATCGGTGATGCCATCATCGACATCGTCGTGATCGAACATCTGATGAAAAAGGGGCTAACGGACCCCGGTCAGATCACCATCGAGAAGAGCGAGCTCGTCGGTGTCAAGCGCCAAACGACCGTCGCTTCAAGGATCGGTCTCCAGGACTATATGATCTGGGGGATCGGGGAATTGAGGGAAGAGCAATTGGAGTCGAGAAGGAGGATCGGGGAGTGCCTTGAGGCGATCATCGGAGCGATCTATCTATCGACTCACAGGATCGGTCATTGCGAAAGGTCGATGGCAAAGATCAACTATTTCAAAAAATGACAATTTTAGTCTACTGATTTTATCGTCTTCACATCTTCTCGAAGACGATCTCATGACCGACAAGGTTCATTTCCTTTACACGGACACCAATCAGGATCAGCTTCTGACCGACGATGTCGACGAGGACCGCCCTGGTCCCGTCAATCGAGATGTTCGAGACATCCCTCATGACCTCCTTCTTGCCATCGGCTCCGAGGATGAACGCATTGGATTCGCACATCGGAACGAGTAGGAAAAAAGGGGTAGATAAGCGCTGTTCATGATTGTAGTGAAAAGGATTAAATCGAAGGGTCAAGGCGGACCAATAAGGAAATCTACTCAACGATCACGCGAACTTCCATTGCGCGTATTGCTCGTCGTCCTTCCTGCGCCTCTTCGGCGCCGGTTCGATGAGCCCCTTCTGAGGAGCGATGAACGTGTATCGTATCGGGATGCGCCTGTTCGGTCCGGTCCAGTAGGGGCACTTAGTGCACTTGAACCCGAGCTTGATGTTCTCGCCGAGAAGCGTCTGGTTGCGGATCTCCTTCGTCTCGGAGCGGCAGACGGGGCACTTCTCGTGGTCGCTCGGCTCTTTCGTATCTCGGTAGTGGATGTGCAACCTTGCTATGCCTTTGAAAATTGCCATGCGCCGTATGCGCTCCCCGGTCGCCGCGTACTCCGCGTCCTTCTTCCTCAGGTTGGCGTTCACGAGCTCGGTGAACTTCCTTTGGGAGATGACGGTGCCCTTGTCCTTGATGACCTCGGATATCGTCTGGGACAGGATCTTGGCAGGCGGGATGCGGTATGGCATCAAGATTCCCTTATCGGGTTATCTGTTAGATAAAGGCGATGCGAACTGATGCCAAGAGAAAAGAAGATTGATGTACCTTCTCGTCATCATCTGCATCAATGCGGGGGTAGCCAAGCCTGGCCAAAGACGCGGGACTTAAGATTCCGTCCCTAGCGGTTCGTGGGTTCAAATCCCTCCCCCCGCACCACTAAGCATAGGGTGATAGATATCGCAATCATTCGTCATCGACATATTGTAGCACGGTTACCTTTGATAACTATCTATAAAGGCACTTATCCAGCAAGAATATATTGAACCTAAAGTTCTCGTCCTTCACACGTACAAGGGTGTTCATTTTACGAATATCTTGTACGATCTGTTATATGGTTCACCCGCCAGGGTTTTTCTGCAAACACCCGCATTGGCGGGGAACCTCTTTTTGCATGCCGTCGACAAGGCAATATAACAAGAAAATGACACTCATTAGCCCTGTTTTAATGATTACAGTCGATCCTTTTATTATTGCCATAGAACAATTGGGATTGGCAATGAATCGTTTAGGATTCCCGCTGACACCAGAAACCGAGGGTCAATAAATGTCTCCAGATTCAATTCAAGTATTTGATATAAGAAAAGAAATGGTCAAAGCACTATTAAGAAACACAATTGAAACATATCCTCCTGAATGGAGGTTGATTCAGGAACCTCTTCAGAATGCAATAGATTCTTATCTAGATGATTCGGGGAAACCAATCGATATGAAAGGTGAACCTCAAATGGTCACTCTAGAATTATATGTAGGATCTAATCTGGTAAAAATAAAAGATAATGGAAGAGGAGTTCCAGTCGATCGGTATGGAGATTTTCTATTGCTGGGGGGTGGAACAAAAGGATCTATTCCAGACGCAGAAATTAAAAAATTGCTAAAGGGTTCCCAAGGTGTGGGAATCAAATCTTCAGTATTTACCTCTGAATATTTTAAAATCGATACAGTAAACGGGATGACAAAATGGCAATTGGAATTACCCAATTTTTCTAATTACACCGACCCAAGTTTCAAAGGAGTGGTTGGCAAACCATTAGTCGAACAAACACAAGATCATACAGGAACAGAGATAACTATTCGATTAAGTGGCTATTCTGTTTGGGATTTCATAACCGAAAGAATTGACGATTTTTTTAAGACCGTGGAAATTGACAATTTAAAAATAGATGAAGACGGGAAAATCGACACTGAAGATAATCGTCCTATGAGTCCTCTCGATCCAATGAAGATTCTAATGAGATACTTCAAAAAGGAAAGCTATGCGGGTTGTGTTTCTAGAGTATTAGATCTAAGTGATAAATTGGACGAGGTCAGATTCCAGTTGAAAGTTATTTGCGATTTTCCAATCGACAAGCAAGATGCTTACGATATTTCTGGTATACGTCCATTTAAGTCAGGAAAAACATATCAAGAGGATGGTCGAGTCGAATATCTGAATTATGCTGAAATAATCAACCAGTTACCTCCGAAACAAAGGCCTCGGATTATTTCTGATTACAAAACTCTATTGGAGATGGGTACAAAATATAATACTCCGACCATCTTTTATCAAGTATTAAAGAAATCAGATATCGAATTGCTCATAGGCCAGGTCAGGAAAAGAAAATCGACAGATCCCCCGAGTCCCGAGCCAAACATCTTAATCGCATCACCCGAAAAATTACAGAAGCATAAGAAAGTATTAGGTAAAGTGAATGGGGCCATATTGTTTATTGCTCCCAGAGCATTTTTAAGGAATCCATTAGCTCATAGATCGACTGTGTGTCTTTCGGTAAATGGTCTTCCAACAGACATTACGTTGGATATAACTGGAGCTGAACTAGGCTACCTTCCGGCGACCCATCTTGTCTTGGATGTTCAAGAAACATTGGGTTATGGAAAAAGAAATCTCCCTCCAAGGTCAAAAGGAGCGTATAATAATCTAGGGAAGGATCTATGGAGAAACCTACACAAGTTAGCGAAAAGTATCGTTTCTGAAGAGGGGGATCAAGACCTATCGGTGGTCGGAAAACTTTTCAAGAAACCTCAAGAAAAGTCCAAAGTATTTCCTCGCGGGCAACCCGAAAGAAGAATATGTATGGATTATCTAGGACGAATAACACCTCCGGAAATGGAAGAGGACCTCATAGCCTCTTATTTTCACATGGTTGGGAGAGGTGAATTGAAGAAATATAAATGGATTCGTTTGAATGATAATACCGTGTACGATGCCCTGGCTTATTCACCAGATTTGCCTGAATCAGATGAGGCTGAGGAGAAAATGTTAACGGTTGAGTTCAAATTCAGTTTGGAAGAGCTTTGCAAGTCGGATGAGGAAAGAAAACAACGATTCGAAGACATACATCTGGCGATCGTGTGGAAGGTTGGAGATAACGAAAATCTACCAGCGGACTATGAATTATTACCGAAGGAAGCGGACACCGGGTTCATGGAGTATTTACCGGATGTTAATTATCGAGTTAAACATGTAAGAAGAAGTGTCCAAATTATCTGTCTTGAAGATATCTATAACGAAATACTGGAAAGAGAAAAGAAATAAATCCTGATTCTGATAGCAAAGCAACTGGTTCTCATGAATTTTAGAATTTGATAAATGCCAAAACAGCCTAAATTCTGACTTTATCGCCCCCTCTTGGGGGGGGCGAACTATCAAGTTACACTCGCGATCTCATTAAAGATCGTCTGATTCGAGGGTTCGAAGTTCGAATAGAACCTCTTTTTTGACCATCCTCGGTAAGACCTGAGTTTGACAATTTACCCTTGAAGTTCTGATGTTTTAGATCATTTTAATCGATTGGCCATAACCGATTAACTGCGGATGGAAAACTAATAAGAAGGGTCCTCAACTCTTCTGAATGTTTGTTCAAATCCAGTTTAAGCTGAGTCATCCTCAGCTTGAACTGCGTTTGTACAAGTGCAAACAGAGTTAGGACTCTTTTATTTACTTATACATTCTCGGTCAACAGGCATTGTCCATTCGTTAAATTTAATTGGAAAAAATCAAAAATTACCGGTATTAATTATCAAGGTCAAGTTACATGCAATGATCGAAGCCTGTTGCTGTTATCTGCGGCAATAATACTTCTCCGTCGGTGCAGTGCTCACATGCCTGATATGAACGATGACTTAGTCTATGCCCACCTAGTTATTATCTGGATTTGAGTTTATCATCAAAACCGATCATTATAATTTTTCCTTAACGTTTGATAAAATATCATTGATAAATCCCGGTACCTCAGTATTATACGCAATGTGACGAGCGATAATTTCTTTATTATTTTTTGATCGTAGTGCATAAGTTGTTCTTGCATCATCAACCAATTGATCATATGCTGTCGGATCAGTACTAATCCCCTTTTTCAATTCGGATTCAAAATCTTCTTCGAAAACGGTACATTCAGACCCACATTTTGTTTGAGGAAATTTCTCACCGATAGAAAAAAATCTTTTTGTTAATTTTAAATTAATATCTGCACTTTCATTTTCAGTTTTGTCGCCATCGAAAATGACATAATACTTATATCGAAGACATTCTAATAATAAAATAAATTTTTCTAAATTATTTTTTCCACCCACGCCAACGATTTCAATGTTATTTTTTGCTAAATTCAGTCCATATTTTTCTGCATAGATTGGCAGGGTCCATGTCTCTGTTAACCCTTCAACTAGTACTACGATTTTTGCAAAAAAACATCTATTGGTCTCCGCATTTGAAACAATTTTTAAAAACGATCTTATGGACGCGTCATTTGCATTTTTGATTCCCGTTTCTTTTATCCATTTTTCAACAAATTCTTCAGCTTGTATCTGGCTAATATAGGTTGAATAAGTTCCGCGCTCCTCTTGTTTCCTAACAACACATATGCTATCATAAAATTCAACATCGATAAACTCTTGGGAATGAGTTGAATAGATGATTTGAGAGCCAGCATCTTTTAAAATTTTAAAAACAGAAAACATATCTGTTCGAGCCTGAGGGTGTAGATATAATTCTGGTTCTTCGAATAAAAATATAGTTGTCTCAGGGAATGTTTCGGCGTACGCTCTGAATAAAGAGAGTAAGATTATGTTTTTCATCCCCTCTCCTAACTGGTCAATGTTTTTTACTTCTCCATATTCCTTTGGGACGATTTCGATAGTCTTGTAATAGCTCTTTGGGTCAAATGCTTGAAAATTAATATCCACATCGTGCTCATTAGGAATTGCGTGCTCTCTAAAATATTTGATGAATGATGATTCAAATCTTGAAAAATGATCCGTTGTTAATGTTCCTTTTACCTCATCAAATTTGGACTGTAACTCAGCTCTCCTCTCATCCGGAAAATAGCTATTCAGTTTTTTAATTACTTTGCCAAAAAAAGACCATTCCGATGTTCCAGTAATATGATATTCAAAATCTCGCTGTGCAGGTATGTAAATAACTGATATTTTTTCCCTCGATTCATTCTTAATATTATATTTTCGTTCTGTTTGTGTACCAGATTCAATAGCTTTTAACTCAGAGGCTAAACCTCTATCTTCTTCTTGGTGCACCCTATAAACAATTCCATTGCATCTGACATCATAAGACAGAAATGAATCGTCAAACCAAATTTTAATTTCAATCTGATTTGAATAATCTTCATTAAAAAAATCTTTTCGAGTTATCGAATTAGCAGTTGGATATCTTTCCCCAAGGACTAGGTTGATGGCTTTCAAAATATTACTCTTGCCAGCACTGTTAGGACCAATCAATCCCATCATGCCATTCATATCGATTTCTACATGTTTAATTGAGCGATAATTTGTAATATGAACCTTAGTAATTCTCATTAACTTCCCCTCGAATAGATAATTATACTTGGGTTAAAATGATTACTACTGATTAATATGATTAATTAATGGCCATCACATGTTACGATAGGCC
>JAJFUT010000015.1 GCA_021372315.1 Methanobacteriota archaeon | reverse complement strand
CCTGTCTCGGACACCTGTCCGAACAGGATCTCCTTCTTAACACCGTGCGCCAAGCGTATCGCCCGGGAGATCTCGGCCCAGATCGTGGTGTAATCGGCTGGGACCGCGTGCACGAGATATTTTGCGTGATGGTTCGACGGGTCCCCTTCGTAGACGCGGAAATGGGTGCCGTACTTGAACCCGGTCTTGACGACGAGGCCTTTCGCCCTCAGGTCCTTGAAGGCCTTCAGCCTCATCTCGAAATCGGGCTGCAGCACCTTTGCCCTCTTAGCGAATGTGGCCTCGGTGATCGTCCGGCCCGACTTGCTCGCCTGGACGGATAATCGGTCCGACATCTGAAGATACGCTGCTTCGATCAATGAGAGCTGGAGATACCTTCCGATCTTCTTCCCGAAGAAGCCTTCGCCGATGAGCGAGTCGGCCTCCTTCTCGTCGAGCACGAGCACGCTGTCCTCGACGAGCATAGCCTTCGCATGCTCTCCAGTAGGCTCGGTGCTCAGCTCGCCCTTCGGCTCTGCCCTCTCGGCCTCGTAGTAGGTGATGTCGCCCTCCTCGTCGACGACGGCGAGATATAGCTCCTTTCGAGTCCTTTCAGATAGCTCGGCCTGGGCCAGCATCTGTTCGATGAAGAACGATGAGCGCTCGGAGACCGCCAGGACCCATGCCTTGGTCTGCGAGGTCGTCGGCGTGCCTCCCCTTGGAAAGACCCGGAAATCGAATTCCCCTCCGTCGAGCTTGACGACGTATCCGCGCTGGCGGAGGTCTCTGTATACGAGGAACCGGGTATGGAACTCCTGACGGCTCTCGACGCCGGCCTGTATAAGTTCATGGAGCCCGGTCTCATTGCCGTTGGAGAAGATCTTGATCCGGTCCCCTTCCGTGAGGTAGATGGCCTCCATGATGTCCAGCTCGAGGCCGCCCCCCTTCTGCGGGTAACCATAGTACCCACGATTATAGATCTGGCTCGCCTCAGCCGGGTCGCTGATCGTGACGCTGTCCCCCCGGAGTTCGCCTGGCATCGCACCTTAAGCGGCATGCCGTAGTTAAATATTGTCTGGGGTGGGGATGCCCCGTTCCTTCGTTCGGAGCGGGGAGAATTATTTATAAAGGAAGGTGTAAATCCTTCTATACAACTTTAGGTTGTTATGTTGGTGATCATATGGATGATTTGGACATGTTGTTGTCCGTGATCGAGAACCCTACGAGGAGGAAGATATTGGAGGCGCTGGTCCGAGAACCTCACTATCCCCTGCAGCTCTCGCGCGAACTAGGATTGAGCCAGCAAGGCATCGTGAAGCACCTCAAGGTCTTGGAGGACCTCAACCTTGTCCGTTCCCACAGCGAGGAGAGCGACCAAGGAGGGCCTTCGAGGAGAATATACGTCCCGACCACCGGGTTCACAATGGTGATCGATATCGGCCCAGGCCTTTTCAATACGAAGCTGGTGACCAGGGACCTCGAACCAGAGGTAGCGGTGGAATATGGCAAGCTGGAGGACGAGGACCGCGAGATGTTCAAGGACAAGGTCCTGGAGGTTCGGAAGAAGGTCGAGGAGATAGACGGAGAGCTCGAGGAGCTGACGCGCAGGAGAGCGGACCTCATCCGATCGAGAGAGAGGTTCCTCAACGAGGCCTACGGCATGATCGAGTCGTTCATCGACGATTACCAGACCAGACGGGTCCTATACGAGTTCATGCAGCGACCTGATCTCGACGTCAAGGGCATAGCTAAGGCCCTGGGGCTGAGGGACGACCTGGTCAAGGGAACGATCAAAGAATATGCTGGAGGGAAATAAATGACAGAGGACATCGAGAGCAAGACGGACATGTACATCAGAGAGATGAAGAAGGCCGCGAAGGATGCGCAGACCGAGTTCGAGAAGGGAATGAAGGAGGTCGAACGCCTCGGCAGGATGATGTTCGAGGACGTCAAGAGCGAGCTGAAGGATTCAGGCACGAACATCAAGAAGGTGCAGGAGACCGTCAAGAAGGACATGGAGAGGGAAGTGCCCGAGATCATCGATGAGATGAAGGATTTCCAGGCGAAGATGGAGAAGCACTGGAAGGAGCTTCAAGAGGAGATCAAGAAGGTGACAAAGTAATCCTTATATAGAAGCGCTAACAATACATTACATTGTCAAGTATACAACCAAAGGTTGTTATGACAGTGGAGGGAACAATATGGAAAACAGAACAAGGACGAGTCTGGCCCCTATGGTGTGGGGGCCTTTGGGCATGTTCGAGGACCTTGAGAAGTTCATCGGAGAAAGAATGCTGGACAGGAACATGTTCAGCTTCCCTGACTTGACGGGCCGTGGCTATCGCTTGCCTGCGATAGACCTCCGGGAGGAGGAGAACAGGTACGTCCTGAGCGCAGAGCTTCCGGGACTGGCCAAGGAGGATGTCTCCATAGAGGTCAGCGAGGGAGTGCTTGACATCTCCGCAGTGAAGGAACGTTCGAACGAAGAGACCGATGAAGGATACGTCCGCAGGGAGAGGGGCTCGATGCAATATCGCCGCCGCCTTGCCTTGCCAGAGGACGTCGAGGCTGAGGCCATCGAGGCGAAGCTGAGCGACGGGGTCCTCGAGCTCGTGCTGCCTAAAAAGAAGGTGGCCGAGCCCGCAAGGAAGAAGGTCGACGTCCAGTGAGGACGGCGACCGTCAAACCATTTGAACGCATGAGATCGATATTTGAGAGAACGGAAAAGGAAATCGTATGGCAACGACTGATAAGGTCCTGAAGGTCGCGGAGGCGAAACCGAGGGACGCCGGGAAGGGCATCGCCAGGATAGACCCCGAGATAATGGACATCCTAGGAATAGAAGCTGGGGATGTCGTGCAGATCGACGGCAAGAAGAAGACCGTTGCGATAGTCTGGCCAGGTTATTCCGAGGACGAGAACCGCGGCCTGGTGCGAATCGACGGGCACATCAGGCGCAACGCCCAGGTGGGCCTCGATGACAAGGTGGCGATCAGGAAGATATCCGCCAAGAACGCTCAGAAGATGATGTTCGCCCCGCTGGAGGAGCTGAAGATCATGGGCGGGGAGGAGTACCTGGGCCAGGCCCTGGAAGGACGCGTCGTCATTAAGGGCGACGTGGTCGAGCTCAACGTCATGGGGAGGCGCATCGACCTTATCGTGATGTCGTACCAGCCATCGTCCGATGCCGTGATGATACAGCGTGATACCGAGGTCAAGATCAGCGAGAAGCCGGCAAAGGACACGCTGGCGAAGATCCCGAAGGTGACGTACGAGGACATTGGCGGCCTCGGCGACGAGGTCAAGAAGGTCCGCGAGATGATCGAACTGCCGCTGAGGCACCCGGAACTCTTCGAGAGGCTCGGGGTCGAGGCTCCGAAGGGCGTGCTGCTCCATGGCCCTCCAGGCACGGGCAAGACCTTGTTGGCCAAGGCCGTGGCGGGCGAGACGAGCGCGAACTTCGTCTCCATCGGCGGGCCGGAGATCATGAGCAAGTTCTACGGCGAGTCCGAAGAGCGCCTGAGGGACATATTCAAGCAGGCCGAGGAGAACGCCCCGACCATCATATTCATCGACGAGATCGACTCGATCGCCCCGAAGCGGGAAGAGGTCTCCGGAGAGACGGAGAGGCGCATCGTCGCGCAGCTGCTGTCCCTCATGGACGGCCTCGAATCGAGAGGCAAGGTCGTTGTCATCGGAGCTACGAACAGGCCGAACGCACTGGACCCCGCGCTCAGGCGCCCTGGCCGCTTCGATCGCGAGATAGAGATCAACATCCCCAACAAGGAAGGGAGGCTCGAGATACTCCAGATCCACACCAGGGGCATGCCCTTGGACGATGATGTCGACCTCGTCAAGCTGGCAGGACTGACCCACGGCTATGCAGGGGCCGACCTGTACGCTCTGGCCAAGGAGGCCGCCATGCGCTCGCTGAGGCGCGTGCTGCCCGACCTGGACCTAGAGATGGAATCGATCCCTGCGGAAGTGCTTAACAGGCTTATCGTCAAGAGGTCGGACTTCTTCGAGGCCCTGCGCGAGATGCAGCCCTCGAGCCTGAGGGAGGTGCTGATCGAGTCCCCCGACGTCAAATGGGACGACATAGGCGGGCTGGATGATGTGAAGAAGGAGCTCAAGGAGGCCGTTGAATGGCCTCTGAAGTACGGGGCAGTGTTCGAGCACATGGACGCCCAGCCGCCGAAGGGGATCCTCCTCTTCGGGCCACCAGGCAACGGAAAGACGATGCTCGCCAAGGCAGTGGCGACCGAGGCCGAGGCCAACTTCATTAACGTGAAGGGGCCGGAGTTCCTGAGCAAATGGGTCGGGGAGTCTGAGAAGGCCGTCAGGGAGACGTTCCGCAAGGCGCGCCAGGCCGCTCCGTGCATCGTCTTCATGGACGAGATAGACTCGATAGCGCCGATCAGAGGCACCGGTTCGGACTCGCACGTCACGGAGAGGGTCATATCCCAGCTGCTGACGGAGATGGACGGTCTGGAATCGCTCAACAACGTCGTGGTGATCGCGGCGACGAACCGGCCGGACATGATAGACCCGGCACTGCTGAGGCCCGGAAGGTTCGACAAGATGGTATCGGTCGGCGTCCCGGACCTAGTGACGAGGAAGGCGATATTTGAGGTCCATACGAAGCGCAAGCCGATGGACGATGATGTCGACCTGAAAGACATGGCAGAGAGGACCGACGGCTACACCGGAGCGGACCTGGCCGCGATCGTCAACGACGCCGTCATGATGGCGATCAGGGAGGTCGTCGCCGAGGGTACGGACGTGTCGAAGGAACGGACTGGCGCGATGAAGCTGGGGAAGCGGCACTTCGACGCCGCCCTGGCCGCGTACAAGCCCCGGTTCAAGGCGGAGGTCTCGAAATACGAGGACCTCGTGAAGGACTTCGAGTACGTGAGGTGAAGCGATGACAAGAAGAGCGTACAGCATCGAGGACCCCTTCTCGGAGTTCGATCAGATGTTCGAGGAGATGAGGAGACAGATGGACGCCATGATGCGTGGCGTCGGCTCTTTCGAACCGTTGGACAGCGGACCTGTTAGTGTCTCGTACAGACGCATCGACGGGTCCGAGATCGAGCCTGAGCTGCCCGATGAGGACGAAAGGTCCGCGCCGCCCCTCGGACCTCTGGCCGACGAGGGGCAGCTTGTCGACGTGAGGGAGAAGGACGGCAAGGTGATCGTTCTTGTGGAGCTGCCGGGCCTGTGCAAGGAGGATGTAGACCTCCATGTGAGCGGAAAGCGCTTGGCGATCGACGTGCAGGTCCCCGAGAAGGAGTTCTCCACGGAGGTCGAGCTCCCCTGCTCGATCAGGTCCAGCTCGACGAAGGCCAGCTACAGGAACGGCGTGCTGGAAGTGGTCATGGACAAGGCAGCTCCAAGGAAACGGAAAGGAACGAAGGTCAAGGTCGAGTGACCCTGGCCCTTCCATTTTTTATCATTAGCTGGACCTCGTCCAATTTTAGCAACGCTTATATAGAAGTCCAGGACAATTTGGAACCCCGTGCAACGAGAGGAACTGATCAACGCCGTGCGTGACGCGCTCATTCGCTCGGGGTTCACGCCGTCGAAGCCCCTGAACATGCGCAGCATAAGCTTCGACATCGTTGCCAGACGTGACAAGTCATTACTTCTCATCAAGATACTCAGCAACGTCGACGCCTTCTCCAAGGAGAACGCCGACGAACTGAAGACCCTGTCCGAGGCGTTGGCCGCCTCGCCTCTGCTGATAGGCGAGAGGTCGAGCTCGGGGGAGATCGAGGAGGGGATCGTCTATTCGAGGTTCGCGGTACCGATCGTCTCGCTCAAGACCTTCGGGGACCTGCTCTGCGAGAACGTGCCTCCTTTCATCTTCGCAGCGCCTGGTGGCCTCTACGTGAAGCTCGACAGCGAGCTGCTGCGCAGGATAAGGGAGGACAAGAACATCAGCCTGGGGACGTTGGCCGAGGTCGCTGGCGTGTCGCGAAGGACGATCCAGATGTACGAGGCAGGGATGGGCGCGATGATCGATGCGGCCATCCGTCTCGAGGAGTACCTGGACGAACCGATCCTCATACCGATAGACCCATTATCATACAAGGCCGAGCAGACCGAATCGCCCAAGGTCGACATGGAGAAGTGCGATCCGTTCACCAGGGAGATCTACAAGGTTCTCATCAACATGGGATATAACATCAAGCCCATGCAGAAGGCCCCGTTCGAGGCGCTCATGGTCGACAAGGAAATCCTGATCCTGACTGGCATGGGCAAGGACGAGTCGAAGATCGTCGAGAAGGCGAGGGTCGTCCACGACATCTCGAACATCACGGGAAGGGAGTCTGTCATCTTCATAGACAAGGCCCGGTCGAAGCTGTCCATCGGCGGGACGGCCCTGATCGGTAGGGACGAGCTGCACAAGATTGATGAGAGCGTTAAGCTTCGCCGTCTCGTAATCGAGAGAAGTGATGCTGATGAAAAGTATTGATCTGAACGGCTGCAGGGTCACGGTCCTGCCGGTCATCAAGGGACTGGTCTCCGAGGAAAAGAAGGTCCAGGACGCGATCGACGAGGTCGCCCCTGACGCGGTCGGCATCTCCATATCCAAGGAGGAGCTGGAAGGGCTCTCCCACAAGGAGGAATATGAGTTCATGGAGCCGTCGTTCCTCGAACACGTTTACAAATTGAACCTGGAGACGTTCGGGGATGTCAAGATGCCCCCTCCCTGCTACGTCAGGGCGATGGACCTGTGCACGGAAAGGGGCATCCGGATCGTCCCGCTGGACATGAACGAGGAGCTGTTCTCCGAGACGTACTGCGATAAGGTCGGCGGGTTCGACCTCATAAGGGACTCGTTCTTCTCGAGCAGGGCGCACAAGGTCAAGTTCGACCTTTCCTCGCCGGAGAGGTTCGTCCTCGATTATGACAGGAAGGCGAACGGGGGTAAGGGGCTGAGGCAATTGAACCGCGAGAGGGAAGCGCACATGTCGACCGTCCTCAAGCAGGTCGCCGGCAAGCACAGGAACATCCTGGTCGTGGTGGAGCTTGAAAGGGCCGAGGGATTGTTCGCCAACGTCGGGAATGGCATCGTCGTGAGCTAGGCAATATATACGCTCGAATTTCTTTCGTCGGCCATGGAAGGGCGGGGTACGACGGAAGAGAGGTTCGTCAAAGGGGTCGACCGTCTGGCTGCCTTCCTTGAAAAGGATCGTCTGAACCTCTGGATGACCTTCGTCTACGTTCTCGTCGTCGCGGTCATCCGGGACCTGTCCGAATACTTCCTTCTCGACGATGCGTTCACGTCATCGTCGCACCCCTGGATCTACAGCATCTCCCATCACGTGGCGTTCTTCGTCCTTGTCTACCTGGGCCTCGTCCTCATATTGAAGGTCTTCTCGGGGGCCGGCCTGAAGAAGTGCATCAATTACACGAGCTGGTACTACTGGATAATCCTCATTCCGCCATGGATAGATCATTTCCTGTTCGGGCAGGACAGGAACTACGCGTATTTTTCATGGACCAGCTTCCTAGAGGCGTTCTTCGGGATGGGCGGCGAATCGTTCCACCCCGGGCAAGGCGTCGAGGTGATGGTCGTGCTCTTCGCGCTCTTCGCCTATGTCTTCTGGCGCCACCGCGGCGATCTGGGGGATGTGCATGGAAGGCTCGTGCTCATACTTCGAATGGGTTCGATGGCCGCGTTCACCGTGCTGTTCATGTTCATCGTAGGCACCCCCGGCATCTACATACCGATCGGGTCCATCGATGGCATCCCGGTGTTCCCGAGCTTCGACCTCACGAGATACTACCAGTACCATCTTTTCATCTTCGCCTACTATTATGCAGCGGGCCTGCTGCTCGTGCTGGTCCTCAGCTACATCACCTTGAGGGGGCGATTTTCTGAGTACGTCCGGGCGCTGAGACCTTTCCAGACGGTCTTCTTCGCTTCGATCGTTACGGCCGGGGTGGCCTTCGGCTGGAGATCCGCGATATTGGCGGACCTGGTCGGCAACATCCTTACGAAGCCGTACTGGGTCAATCTTGCGTTCGTTGTCCCGACCGTTCTCACCGCGATACTAGCATGGCAGATCGGCGTGCTATGGAACGATATCAGCGACAGAAGCACCGATGACCCTGGCAAGAAGGGAAGGATGCTCGCGTCCGGGGCCCTCGACCCCCGCTCGCAGAAGGAAGTGTCGGTGGTCCTGACGATGGTCGTCCTTGGAGTGTCCCTCCTCCTGAGCGTCCAGCAGTTCGTCTTGATGTTTGCTGTCCTGCTGCTCTCGTACGTCTATTCCTGCCCTCCGTTCAGGATGAAGAAGATGCTGCTCAGCCCGCTGCTCATGGGTCTGGGCACGTTCCTGGCGTTCCTGTTCGGGGCCATGACGCCCTATAGCGAGGTGAGCTTCGTCTCCGGATCGCCGTACATAACAGGCTCCGTCATAGAGCCCGGACTTACGACCGACACCCTCCTGGTCGGGGCGTTCATGTTCCTCGGACTGGTGATCGGCTCGATGGTCACGGATATTGACGGGTATGTTGAGGACCGCGCCGCGGGAGTGCGAACGATCTACACTAAGTTGGGCAGGGAGCAAGGGACGAAGGTCGTCGCGGCCCTGGTATTCCTCGCCTCCTTGAGCCCTCTGGTCATATTCAACGATGCCCTGGACCTGCTGTTGTTCCCGGTCCTGGGGGCGATGACGGCGCTGTCGTTCGTCAGGACGAGGCGGTCTAGGGCGGTCATGGGATTTGCCGCGGTCGGTTTGATCTATGCGATGGCAAGGTTCCTGATGGGGCTCTAGTGCCTCAGGGATGAGAAGAAGAGACGCGGGAAACGGGGGATGGTCATCGCCATGAGGGTCTGCCAGCTTTCCTCCCCGCACGCCATCCGGGTCCATGCGTTCAGATAGGGTTCGTCCCTGCGGACCACCCTGAAGAACTCTCCGGTGTCGACGACCCCTATGAGCCAGTGCAGGACCGGTGAAATGAACGCCGCGGCCTTGATGTCCCTTATGACCGTGCTCTGAACTTCCTGCTGATATTCGCGAAAAGCGTCCCTGTTCCCCTCCAGGAGGCCGTCCACGGCCCTGGCGGCGAGGATGGAGCTATGCAGCCCGTGTGAAAGGCCTTCCCCGCTGAGCGGGCTTACGAGGCCCGCGCTGTCACCGACAAGAAGGACCCTGTTCGTTGCCGTCCTCCTCCTGGGCCATATCGGTATCGGATGGGATTCGGGCCTCTGGATGGGGCCTTTGGTGCGCACTATGCTCCGGCCCATCGTCCTCGATAGGCCCGCCTCCAGCTCCGCCCTGGAATATCCGTGCCCGCCGACACCGAAATTGGCGCGCCCTCGATAAGGGAACATCCATCCCATCAGCGGGAACATCGGATGGCGGCGCGGCCATCTCGTCGGCGAGTCAAGCAGGTCGACCTCGATGACGTCCCCGGGGTCCTCCTCGGTGTCGAGTATGACCCGCATCCCGATGGCCTTGGCGTCGCGCGGATAGGGGCCGAACAGCTTCATGGCGTTCCTGCTGTTGATGCCTTCCGCGATGACGGCGGCCTTGGCGCTGACGACCTGCCCGCCGATGTTCAGGTCGACGCGGTCATCCCGTTCGACGATTTCGCCCACCATCTTGCCACCGATGATCTCTGCACCTGATCTCTCGGCGTTCTTGAAAAGGAAATTGTCTAGGTTCTTCCTGTCCACGGTGTACGTGAGGCAGCGGTCGAACCGGAACCGCTCCTCGAAGTCGTTCCCACGGATTATGAACCCGCGGACCTCCTTCTCGATGATCCCTGCCGGGATAGGGACGTCCAGCCGGCCGGCCGCCCTCATCAGGACCCCGCCTGCGCAGCATTTCGTCCACGGAGGGGTCTCCCTTTCGACCAGAAGGGTTCTCAGACCGGCCTTGGCGCATAGACTGGCGCAGTACGAACCCGTAGGTCCTGCTCCCGATATCGCCACGTCGTACAAAGGCCGGCCCCTTCCGATCTTACGGCTTCTTCTTCCTTTCCGCTCTCCGCAGGAGGTTCTCCGTCACGACCACTCCCAGCACGCCGATCATCGGCAGGAGGATGGTCAGATCGATGTTCCCTGTCTGTACGTTGATCGCGGACTCGCCCTTGCTGGAAAGGATGTTGACGTATTCCTCTCCGTACTGCCAAACCGTGCCTGAGGGACCAAGGTTGTTGTTCTCGTAGACCCATAGTGTCGGTCCCGTGCCTGGGTCGTGCCCGAACGCTGCACCCACGACGACGATGATGTCTAGGTCGTAGTCGCCATCGGTGTCGCCGAGCGCGATGTTCTTGATATCATACAGGCTGTTGTCGGGGCACATGATGGCCATCTCCGTAGTGAAGATCGCGTACGTGGTGTAGCTCGACGAGGTCGTCTGGGTCATCAGATAGAGCGTATTCTGCGCGGAGGAGCCTACCTTCGTAGTACCGACCACGATGTCCTTGAGACCGTCCGCCGTATAATCAGATGATAACCTGCCCATGTCGCCGACGGCCAGTGCAGCGACGAATTCACCGGATCCCACGGGTATCACTGAGGAATATTTGTTAGCATCGTTCCACGAAACGGTCCTGGCATAATGCCTAACGGTCATCACGTCGATGCTGATAGTGTCGTTGTACACGTCGGCCGTCGAACGCACCGTGTCATTGATGCGGAAGTAATAGTGCGCGTTGGTCGTGTACGTCAGGGAGAACTGGTACGTCGTCATCGTGGTGGAGTTGATGTAGGACAGGAAGAACCACGTCGAATTGTCGACGGAGTACTCCAGCTTGAACCCGTCCACCACAGGGAACGCAGCGCCAACCGCCGCGGTTATCGTGTAGTTATGGTACTCTCTCAGAACGTTCGGGATGCTCCATTCCCGCGCAAGGGAGCGGGATTCGACGAAAGTGACGTTCAGGAACACGTAATCGAACTCGACCGTTATCGCATCGGTGTTCGTGAACTTCACATCGAGATTGGCCAGTTCCGCATAGGTGTCGATACCGAGCGTCCGGAGATCGAACGTAGCGACCGTTTCTGCGCCTCCCGTCGGTGCGATGGTCGTCGCCAGATAGGTGACGCCGTCTATCGATACATAGATCCTTTCAGTGCTCACGTATCCGGCCGCGGCCACGTACTTGACCACGAGCTTGGCCGAGGAGATGGTCGTCCCTTTGGTCGAGTCGAGGCTGAACGATTCGGTGTACATCACCTTGGTGTTCGCCACGGTGTAATATATGTCGTCATCTGCCTGCAGGTCGCTGATGGAGTCACCCGTCGTATCATACGTGGTGCTCTTCGTCGCAGGAGCGCCGTTCACGGGTGCGTAGTTCTTGTAGGATTCGGTTAGGACCTCATAGACACCATCGGCGGTCGGACCGAGGTTCGCCATCGAACCGGTGACGGTCGAGGGGTCCGATTTGATGCTGAACTCCACGTCCGGTGAATAGGTCAGCGTGTCAGTGTACGACCCCTGGGTGTAGAACACCGTCACGGAGTTGTCTTTGTTGCTGGTCCTGACGATATCTGGAAGCCCGTCGTTGTTCATGTCCGCGACCTCAACGCACGGAGGGTACATCTTGTGCGACCAGGGCGTGTTGCCGGCGACGTCCGGTACGGTGGTCTTGAGGGACGAGTACGAGCTGAAGGCGGCGTTCTCCTTTGCCGTCACGCTGCCCGTGTTGTCCGCATACCTGCTCAGCCATACGGATGTCTTTCCGGTCTCGTAGGCGCCGACGATGTCGTCGCATCCATCCCCATTGAAATCTCCTGCGTCTAGATCGAGGACCGCTGGGTTCAGATTGCTGTTGGGTTGGTTGTTGCTGATCCAATCGTTTGTGCCGTACAGCAACGTCTTGGTCCAAGCACCGTCGTTCCAGTAGACATAGACCCCGCGGTTGAAGTACATGCCGAAGGTGTTGTCATAAGTTGCATGATCTGGATCTGAAACTGTTGTATAAACGACCACATGAAGGTAGCTAGCTACGATATCTCCGTCCCCATCGTTATCGAAATCCCCTACAGAAAGGGCACCACACATCTCATATTGCTGATAATATGTGACGCCGTCAGCCTCAGAGACGTAACTGCTCACATCCTCGGACCATACGGAGACGTCTTCATTTGACATTCCTTGCGAGCTTGAGCCTCTCCACGATCCGTAGTGGGATGTTTGATCTGCGTTTAGACCAGGATTGGCATCGAATGGCAATACAACGGAGCGGGCCGAAGACCACGTCGAACCATCCGATTTCTGGTTCTCGTACCAGACTATGTTGGCATAGGTCGCATCCTGGCAACCGACCACGACGTCGTCATCGCCATCGCCGTCTATGTCCGCCAATACCAGCCCGATCGGTCCGTCGTTCGGAGCGTCGTCGATGATCGTCTCGTCCCTCTGCTCCCCGCCCGAGTACCAGGCGATCTTGTTGTCGGTCCAGGCCGCTCCGGAGGCGCTCCATTCGAAGCTCCCAGACCCTACCGATGCCAAAATATCGGTGGTGGTCAGAGGCGCGGTCACGTTGATCTGGGTGGTGACAGAATAGTACACCTCACCGGTGGTCGTCCCCGTGCCTAGGTCGGAGATCGTCGTGATCTTGATGGTGTAGGCGTTCTTGCCGGGAAGCCACCATCCCTGATATGCATCCTTCAGGACGATGTAGACCGTATAGTAACCGTTGCTCGTTCCATCGTATGCGGCAGTTGGATTGGTGGCCGATGCCTTGAACACCGAGCTTGCCGGCTTCGATGAGTCTGTGTACGTAACTGGGCTTGCATACGCGCCTGGCGATTTCTTGATGATGTATCTGCCTGAATAATCGCTGATCTGGATATCGCTGACGTACAGCGTCGAGGCGCTCAGGTCGACGTCCTTCGTCTTGATCTGCAGATACAGGACGTCCGTGTGGTTATAATCGGATGATTCGACCATGCTCGTCGCGCTGATGTACTTGTTCGTTATCAATTGGGGGTAGGTCCCGCCTCCGACGGTTATTGTGTCGGCGACGTTGATGACCGTACCGAAGTTGTCCTTCAGCTTGAACTGTATCGGGTAGATGTACGCATCGCTGGGCGCAGTGAAGTTGAATCTGTAAGCGTAGAACGTTCCATAGATGCCAGAATAGGTGAAGGCCGATGTGCTGGATGGAGGCGTCATTGCCAGACCAGTTATCGGCTGGAAGATGTTGAACGTGTTCTCCAGCGCCAGGTTGCGCAATGCGGTGCTGTAGATCTCTATCATCACCGTATCACCGACCTCGAACTGATCGGTGATCACCAATGTCGCAGCGTTCCTGATGTAATAGAAGGTCGTTCCGACCCCGCCCTCCTGGCCGCTGCTCTCGCCTCCGCTCGCGTCCTCAGGGTACGTTCCGTTCACGAGATAGCTGGTCCAGTCCAAGTATGGACCGTATTGGTCCTGCCCGCCCGATTCCTTGTATATCGTCAGAACGTAGGAGGCCTGGACGCTGTTGCCCTCCTCATCCTGCGCAGAGAACAGGACGGTCTCGCGGTTCCAGTTCGGGAAACCGGTGGAATCAGCTGTCAATGTCAGGCCAGCATCAGAGACGTAGTATCCGCTAGCGCTCTGGTACGTCATCGAGAAGACCGATGGGCTTGGGACCGGGGATAACGCTGACAGGTCGACGGTGACGCTCGACGCCACCAGGTCGCCGTCAAGATCGACTATCTTGCAATAGAAATAGACCGTGTCGCCGACATATGACGGCGATGCCATCAGACCCTTGTCGGTTATGACCGGGGCATATGTCACGTCCGCGCCGGTCCCCAACAGGGTGTTCGTCCAGACAACGTTGTTCTCGACGTTGTCGATGATCATCATATCTACAGTATCAGAGGCGCTGAACACCTGGCCGACCGTGATGGACCATTTCTCCCCCAGGTCCCACGTGTCACCCACGCCGCCATCCGAGATGGTGTAGAGCGAGTTGACGTCGTTGATGATCAGCGCGATGGCGATCGCGCTGTTGGAAAGAGCCTCGCCGCCGGTTTTGGTCACATTGAGGATCGTCGTGCTCGCGCCAGGCGTCAGTTCGTAGGAAAAGTCAGCGTACGTCTCGGTGTCGGGACCTGGCATGTTGTTGACATAGAATAGGACGCTCGAGAACAACACTACCGTTATTGCTAGGATGAGCAGGTTTCCTATGATATCGGACACACCGCCCTTCTTGGACCTTCTTTTCCCTGATGGCGAATATTTCATTTGGAACCCTTCCGTTTAAACGTAGATACGCTCGGCTATTCCTAATCTAAAATGATTGAGAGAGTCATTATTTATTTCTTTGGTTCAGAATATTATATGAAACAATCAATTTTCCCCATCATTTTTCTGATCATGGACGAAGTTAGGTACCATTCCTTTCGATGTTTGTTCGACGAGGGCATTAGAATTCTATGCCTTTTCTGGCGATGACCCCCTTGTCATAGGGGTGCTTCTCAGCCACCATCCTCGTGATGAGGTCTGCCTCGTCGAGGACGGCCTTTGGGGCGTTCCTTCCGGTCAGAACGACCTCGGTCCCCTCCCTTCTCGACCGAACGACGTCGATCGCGTCCTCCGCCCTCACCAGGTCGAAGTACATCGCGACGTTGATCTCGTCCAGGATGACCACATCGTAATCGGCGCAGCAAAGGACCGCTCGCGCATACTCGAGCGCTCTGGTGGCGAGGTCCCTGTCCTCCTGCCGGACGGTCTCCATGGTCACCAGATGATCGCTCCCGAACTGCATGATATCGATGCCCTCCATCTTCCTCAGCGCCACGATCTCGCCATAGTCCTCGCCGACCTTCATGAACTGGATGATGCATATCCGGAGACCGTGCCCCCAGGCCCTCATGGCCAGCCCCAGAGCTGCAGTTGTCTTCCCCTTTCCCTCGCCAGTATAGACGTGCATCAGGCCAAGTTCTGATCTCATCTGACGGTCCCGTCCTTTTCAATCCTGTTCGGGGTGATATATCTTTTCCTTCTTCTTTATCTACGCATTAGCCCATCAGACGAACGTGATGGAGATAGAGGTGAAGGTGCCGATCAAGGATCGGGCGGCCGCTCTGGACCGTATAAATGGCCTAGGAGCCGTGCTAGTCAACGAAAGGGACCAGGAAGACCTTTACTTCGCCCACCCCGTCCGGGATTTCGGCGTCACCGATGAGGCCCTCAGACTGAGGAAGGACGGACATAGGGAGGTGTTGACGTACAAGGGACCGAAGCTCGACGGACGTTCAAAGACAAGGGAGGAGATCGAGTTCTCGGTCCCGTACTCCGAAATGAAGACGGTCCTGGGCAAACTGGGCTTCAGGGAATCTTTCAAGGTGATGAAGCACCGCGCGGAGTTCGTCCTGGAAGGAGTGCGCGTGTGCCTGGACGACGTTGACGGTCTCGGCAGTTTCGTCGAGCTCGAGTTCGAAGGTCAGGACATCGAGGTCGGACTTCAGAAGATCGAGTCGTTAAAGAAGAGGTTGGGCCTTGAAGGCAACGAGACGCGGTCCTACCTTGAACTGCTGTACATTAAAAATAAGAGATGAGGGGCGGTCAGGAACGGGCCTGGCCGGCTACGTTCGTTCTTTACATCGATTTGATCTTGTCGACCACGAAGTTCTTGATCTGCGGGTCGTCTGGAATCGTCACTGACTTCTTGAACCGCTCTGTCCCATCGGGTAGGTAATAGCCCCTTGACAGCGAGATGAACTCGTTCTCTCCGCCATCTGCGGTCTTCGCCCTCTTTCGGGCAACCTCGATGAAATTGTTCCGTCCGAACGGGATCTTCTCCGCGCTGATGGTGATAAAGGTCACGTTCTTGTCCTTGTTCTCATCTTCCAACTCGTTCTCCTCCCTAGGACTCCGAATTGAAACACCTGTATGAATATTAAAAGTTTGCATGTCCAGTCTGGCTGGCAAACATCATGGCCCATTATATGCGCGATAGATCTCGATATGATCGCGTTTATTGCGCTGAGATAGCGATACCGACAAGTAAAAATATCGAGGTCTGGATGGACACACACATGGAGCAAACCGGGGGACCGGTCGAACAAAAGGGGATCTATTGCCGCTCCTGCGGCAATGCCATATCCGCTGACTCGAGGTTCTGTCCATATTGCGGTGCGAGCGTTAACATGCAACGGCCCGCTCCATCCTACCCTCAATATAACCCGAGCCTATATCGGCCTATCGTAAGCCATGAGTCGACCTGGCAGAAGGCGAGGAGGCTCGCTGCCATAGTGGTCGCGTGGGCGGCCCTGCTTGTGTTCATCGAGGTCGCGTTCAACGTCGCGGCGCTCCTCTGGGGGACGTCCATCATATTCCCCAACTCAGGATATCACTTCGACATATTCATCGTCACCCCCTATCTTGTGACCTTGTTCGAGGTCACGGGCTGGTCGTTCATCATCTATTTCTCCTTCATAGTCGTCGCCATAGTGGCATCGTTCGTCTGGATGACGAAGAAGAGCTGGGTGCCTATGATCGAAGAACTGGTCGGAAAGAGACCGAAGGAAGGCCACGGCCCGCTCTTCGCCATATCGACGGTCTTCTTCGCTGTGCTCTTCTTCAACATCGCGTTCAACTTCATCATAATGGCGTTCGGCGTCGACCCGTCCTCCTCGGACATCGGGGAAGGGGACCTCTGGGAGACGATGTACTCGTTGGCGAACGCATCCGTATGGGAGGAGATCATCACGAGGGTGATGTTCATAGGGATCCCGATGCTCCTTTATGACGTGGTCCGAAAGGACAGGAAGGACATGAAAAGGTACTTCCTTGGCGGCGGATTCGAGCTGAAGGGGATCGCGCTGTTCCTCCTGTTCTTCTCGGCGGGCATGTTCGGGGCTGCGCATTTGTTCAACTGGGACCTGTGGAAGGTGTTCCCGACCTTCGTGTCCGGTATGGGTCTGGGGTATCTATTCCTCAGATACGGGCTCTATGCGTCGATAATGATGCACTTCTTCGTCGATTATCTGGCGATGCCGACATATGTGTTCGACTCCGACACGGCGCTCGTGGCAGTGGGCCTGCTGACCCTGGTGATCATCGCAGCCGGCTTCATCTGCTTCGTCTACTACTCGGGAAAGGTCCTCAAGTTCATCTTCGGCTGGGAGATCGCCCTTGAGAGACCAGTGACCGCTGGCGTCGGTCAGCAGACGCAGTACCAGGGGGCGCCTCAACGGACCTATGCCCCTCCAGCGCCATATGACCAACCGCAGCCGAGGCAGGGGTTCATGTTCGTCTGCAAATACTGCGGGGGGACGGAGGCGAGATACCAGGACGGTTCGCTCACCTGCATGAGATGCCAGAGGAAGAATTAGCGAGAAAGGAGCGCTTCGAGCCTTGACCTCGACAGCGGAACGCCGTCCAGGGTCCTCGCCTCGATGACGTACCTTCCCTTGTAGAACCTCAGTTTCGGCATGAAGCTCTTGAAATCGATGTTGCCGTTCCCGATCGTTAGATGCTGGTCGTACTTCCCGTTGTTGTCGTGGATATGGATGTTGGCGATGAGCTCCTTCAGCTCGAGATACGACTCGATGTTCCCGGTCGTGTTCGCGTGCCCCAGGTCGAGGCATATCTTGATCTCCGTCCCTTCTATGCTCGAGGCCATTTCCTCGGGCGTCGTGATCATAGATATCGGCATATCTGGCATGTTCTCCAGAGCGACGATGACGCCGTTGTCCTTGGCCACCTTGTCGATCGTCTTGATCGATCCGCGCGTGACCGCCTGGGCCGCTTCCTTGTCGGTCATGCCAAGCGGCGTATAGAACCCGGGATGGAGCGTGAACGGGTTCATACCGAGCCTGCCGGTGCACTCGATGGCAGATATGACCTCGCTCATCGCGGCCTCGCGCATGCGGGGGTTCAGGCTGCCTATGTTCACATCGCTCAGGGGAGTATGCACCGAGCATTCGATGTCATATGAAGGCAGCAGCTCGTTGAGCTCGCTCTCTATGCTTGGAAGATGATGTCCGCCTTCCCCGACGATCTCCCAGGCGTGGAAGTCCTTCGAGACGGCGTCGAGCGCCTCCCTTACAGAACATTTCGCCAGCGAGTGTGATGAGAGAGCTATCCTGCAGCTCACTCCACCACCTCTCCGTTGACGGTCATCGGAGCTATCTGGTCGATGGTCTTCTCGATGTCGTCCGATTCTATAATGACGGTGATGTTGCCGAGAGGAGGGACCCCCTCCGCAGCGCTGACCTTTCCGGCGTATGCTGCCTGCTTGTTGAGCTGGAACGTCGTCGAGTTGCCGATGACCCCGTGCCTCATCCTGCCGCGGACGGCGTCGAGTATCCTCATCTGCCGGATCGTCATCATGAACCTCTCGATGTCGGTCGGTTTGGCCACCATCTCCTCACCCAAGATGGTCACATCCTCCGCGGGGAACAGGTTCGTGATCGCTTCCCTGACCTTCTCCGGGTCCTCGGTCGGAAAGACCCTGGCACTGACCAAGACCTTGAACATATTCTGGTCATTAGGGGAATAACTATTAAAAACGAGGTCCCGTATCAGAACAGGATGAGCGATAGGTTGATAGAGGCCCTGGCCGGCGAGGGGTATCTGCTGGACGAGGAGGCCGAGAGGTTCATCAGAGG
>JAJFUT010000011.1 GCA_021372315.1 Methanobacteriota archaeon | reverse complement strand
CCGCGTTATAGGTGAAGGTAAATGAGTACGTATTTGGTGATACCTTCTGCACCATGCGATAGAGAAGGTCTCGGCTGTTGTAGTGATAGGAGATATTGCCCAGAGAGTTGATCTTCTCTGAGACGAGCCCTTCGGCGTTGTGCGTCAAAGCCTCTATAATTGAAATTGCCGGAACAAAGTCGGTCGAAGGAACGGGAACCGAATAATATTTTGTTCGTTCAATTTGATCCATCTAATATGAGGAAGGGGTCCGGGTCAAGTTTTTTGTGACAGGGTTAGCGACATCATTGCATGAGGCACGCATCGACACAGACAACGGAGCGGTACTATTGCCGCGCCAGGGCCGAGCCTGCGTTCGCAAAGGTCAATGAAGCATACAAAATGCTGTTCCGACCCGAGCCAGCTATGAACACCGAAAACGTTTGAATTGGATTTCAAGAATAATTATCTGGATAAGAGAATGAGTGGGCTCAGCCGGATTCGAACCGGCGATCTTCTGCGTGTGAGGCAAACGTCATGACCGCTAGACCATGAGCCCGGTGGACTGACCAAATCAATTGTTCGTATTAAATCTTGACGGTTTCCAACTGGCCATGCTCATTCGCTGATGACCTGGGTCGCTCTGAACATGCCGTCGCTGAACAGCAGCGAGAAGTATCCCGCCTTGTGATTCGTGCTCCTCAACTTGACCGCGCGTATGCGCCTCTGCACATCGGACTCGCCGATCTCCTGCAGCTTGAGGCTGATGATCGCGTCGGCGAGATAGCCCTCGTCGTAGCTCCGGGAGAAGATGTCCTCGGGCGCTCTCTCCGATATCAGGAACGAGGTCACGCCCATGTTCCGCAGCCATTCGAATAGATAGAAAAGCTCGGTCCTTCGGTCGTCGCGGATCTGCGCCGCCATCTCCAGGACGTCCAAGGAGTCCAGGACGAGAATGTCGAACCCGATGGACTTCTTCAGGTTCTCGGCGTACATCTTGAAGACCTGGAGCCAGGAGCCCTTGGCGCTCAGCTCCGTGAGGCTTCTGCGGATGAGACCGAGATCGACGACCTGGACATAATCCTGCACGGCCGGGTTCTCCATGCCCATGAGCATCATCTGCTCGATCAGGTTGCCCCTCGATTGCTCGAGCGTCATATAGATGCTCTTCGTCTTGCCGTGCAGAGCGTTGTAATAGAGCATGCTGTAGCACAACGACGATTTCATCGTTCCCGGCGTACCAGTGATCAGGACGACCTGCCCCTTGGGTATCCCTCCTTGGATGTAGTCGTCGAAATTCTGTACGTAGGTCTTCAAGCGCTCTATATGAGGTGGCATCCTTCCCAGGCTGTTACAACATTGTAAGGTTATAAAAGCTTGTCAACTAGTCTGAATTCGATGATGTCAAGACCCTTTCGACGACTCCGCCATCGGGAGGGTCAGTATGAAATGGTCCCCGTTGTGGAGCAGAGCGTAATACCTCGTGTCGATGTTCATGCCGCGCATCTTCGTCACGCGCATCCAACGTTGGACTCGGGAGTCGTTGAGCTCCTTCATCTTCAGCTCGATGACGCCGTCGGACAGGTACGCTTCCTGAGATAGGTCCGGAGAGTCCGATATGCCGGACTCCGCGATCAAGAGCACGGTGATGCCGAGCTCCTTGAACCAGTCGAAGAGGTCCTGAAGGTCCTGGCGAGTGAACTCGTGGGAGGTGATGGACTTGAACGAACCGAGGGAGTCCAGCACGAACATGTTGAACTTCTTCTCAGCATAGATGTTCTTCACGTATCGGAGAAGTATGCTCCTCCAATCACCTGGCTCGTCCTTCTTGGAGGTCCTCAGGCCGATCATGTCGACGATGATCAGCCTGTCCCCGACCTTGTCCATGGACATGTTGAGCCGGGCCATCTGCCTCATCAGCGACTCCCTGCTCTGCTCGAGCGAGATGTAGAGGCAGTTCGTGTTGTGCATCTCGGACACATTGTAGATCATATTGAAGGCCAGCGTGGACTTCATGCTGCCTGGGGGCCCGGTGACGAGTATGAGATGACCAGAGGGCACACCTCCTCCGAGGATGTTGTCCATGCGATCGATCCCGACCGTGATGGGATTGCCCTTGCTGCTGTCGGTGTACCCCATACCGACCTGGTCATTGATGGCGTCCCCGATGCTCTGGACGAGCTCTTCGCTCGGCATGACACCGACGGCTCGGGAGGATTCAAGCTCCTGCTTCTCCTCTAGCTGCAGACGGTACTTGTTGGCCTTTTCCTCAGCAGACCTCAGCATGGCCTCGAGCTCTATGACGCGCCCGAGATCGACGATGTCGAAGTCCAGGATCCCTTTCTTGATCCTCTTCCGTTCCGATTCGTAGGTCGTGAAGAACTTCTTGCTCAGTTCGATGGCCTTGTCCAGCTCGTCCTTGCTGAGCTCGCTCGACCTGCCCTTTTCGATGTAGCTCGACAGTTCGGCAAGACCGGCCTCGACCCTCTGCATCAGGTCGACCAACAGGTCCTCCCTCTCCAAGATGGCCTCCTGCTTCTCCTGCAGGATCGTCTTCTGACCTTCGAACACGCCCATCGTTTCCTCGAGCGCCGATGAATCGCGCTCCAGCGATTCCATCATGTCAGCGATCCTGACCTCCTTCTCGGCCAGCTTCTTCTCCTTTATCTGGAGGTCCCTTTCCTTCTGAAGTATCTCGATGCGCTTCTGGTTGTCGACATCGCTGAGGTCCAGCTTGGGCGCCGCCTTCGTCTCGCATACCAGTTCTCGGATCGGCGCCTGTTTCGGGGGTAGTTTCTTCTCGATCCTCCGGAGGGTCTCCCCGCAGCGGTCGCACTGAACGTCTCCAGGCTTTATACCGCTCCCGCATCGGGGACACTCGAACTTGCTGGCCATTTCAATGCCACCGTGCTCATTCGCTTATGACCCTTGTGACCTGGAACTTCCCGTTGCTGTACAAGAGAGAATAATAGGATGGGTCGTGGTTGGTCTCGCGCATCTTGACGCACCTTATGCGCCTCTGCGACTCCACCTCCCTGATCACCTGCATCTTGAGAGTGATGATGCCGTCCGACAGGTAGCCTTCGTCGTACTTCCCGTCCATGATCTTCTCGGTGGACGACTCGGATATCAGCATGATGGTCGCGCCGAGGTCCCTCATCCATTCGAAGAGGTAGAACAGTTCCGTCCTCCTGTTGGAGACCTCGGCCATCGTCTCCAGCACGTCGAGAGAATCGATGACCAGGATCTTGTAGTCGAGGTTCTCCTTGAGGTTCGACATGTACGATTTGAAGACATGAAGCCAGGAACTGCCCCCTTGGACCTCCTTTAGCTTCTTCCTGATTATCCCTAGGTCGAGCACGTGGAGCTTGTCCTTCACTGGCTCGGTCGGCATCCCCATCTTCTCCATCTGCTTGAGAAGGCTTTCCCTGGATTGCTCGAGGGTGACGTAGACCGATGTGATCCCATTCTCCATAGCCTGATGGTAGAGCATGTAGTAAGTGAGCGAGGACTTCATCGTACCAGGGGTGCCGGAGACTAGCACCAGGTGCCCCTCGGGGATCCCTCCTTCCATTATCCTGTCAAACCCCTCGACATATGTTTTGAGTCTTCCGCCTTCAACCGTCATTTTGAAACCACCAGTAAATCGGAGCTGATCCTCGAGATCGGAGTAAAATGAGTGATGGGGATATTAAATATTGGCGTCGGATTTATTAAAAGAGATATTTCAGTTGGTGCCCCTTAACACCACCTTCTTCACGTACAATTTCGCAATGTCGGCCATGTCCCTGAGCTTCTCATCGGTGTAGGGGCTCATCGACTCGAGCCTCTTGTCGAACGTGTTCGCGTTGTTGAACTGATGCAACGCGTACTTCCTCGCCCCTCCGATGTACGAGGCGATCGCCTCGATGTCGTGGGTGTCCAGATAGAACGGGACGACCGTCGTCCTGAACTCGTATTCCTTCATTTCATCCATGATCAGCGCTATCGATTCCTTGATGTCGCCCAGATCGATGACGGACCCGGTGATCTCGGAGTACTTCCGATCGAGAGGCGCCTTGATGTCCATCGCCACGTAATCGAGCATACCGGCGCCGATGAGGTCCCCGAGCATCTTCGGGTTCGTCCCGTTGGTGTCGAGCTTGATCTTCATCCCCAACTGCCTGAACCTGCCGATGAGCAGCGGCAGGTCGTTATGGATCGTCGCCTCACCGCCCGTTATGACGACCCCATCGAGGAAGTCCTTGTTGGACTCGATGTACCCCTTTATAGAATCGAAAGGCACCTCCTCCAGTGCGGACGACGATAGGATCAGGTCAGGGTTGTGGCAGAACCCGCATCTGAGATTGCATCCTTGGAGGTATATCGTCGACGCGACCTTGCCGTCCCAGTCCAAGAGGGACGTCCTGGCGAAACCTACGATCTTGGGCATCGGTACGTGAGTGAAACGTTCGGACTATAACTCTTTCCATTTAACGAACGATGATGGCCTGAACATTTCATAGAAAAATCTATGACACGCAGAGACGTGAGGGATTGCATGACCGGGCAGTCTCGCCTGGTTTCTGACCTGAGCGTGATGTCCGTTGACCTGGGAACCTACGATCATAGCATTCTGCTGTAACTGGTGCGCATATGCAGGAGCGGACCTGGCGGGCGTCACGCGGTTGCAGTATCCCTCCAACATCAAGATCCTGAGGGTCATGTGCTCCGGGAGGGTCGAGCCGGGCATGGTCCTCAAATGCTTCGAGAACGGCGCGGACGGCGTCATGGTCCTCGGATGTCACATAGGCGATTGCCATTACAAGATCGGCAATAGGAAGGCGGAAGCCAGGGTGACCGACACGAAGAGACTGCTCGCGCTGATGGGAATTTCCGAGGAACGTCTTCTCCTCAAATGGATATCGGCATCGGAAGGAGCATTGTTCGCCGAGACCGGAAGGGATTTCGTAGAAAGGATCAGGGCGCTCGGCCCGCTCAAGGGAGGATTTAAATGAAGCTGGACAGAGAGAGCTTCAACATCGGCTCCTGCATAGGGTGCGGGCATTGCACATTTGCCTGCCCGGCCTCACATTTCGAAAGGAACTTCTCGCCGAGAGGGACCGCCGAGAACTTCGTCCTGCACGGCATGGAACGTCTTGATCTCTGGTCATGCCTTACGTGCGGGGCCTGCAGGACCGTCTGCCCGGAGGGCGTCGAGTTCCCCAGCTTCATGCGCGCCGTCAGGGAGGAGAGGAGGGCAACGTCCATACCGGTCAGGTCCCATGCTGGCATCATCGACTCGATCCGTTCGTTGGACGCGTCCGGTAAGGGAATAGGTAGAAGTAACGAATGGGTCACAGAGGACATGCATCTGGAGGGATCTTCGGATGTCGCTCTGTTCGTCGGATGCCTTCCGATGCTGGACGTCGTCTTCAAGGACCTGAAGGTCGACCTTGTCGGGATACTTCGTTCTGCGGTGTACATCCTTAACGAGATGGGGATACGGCCGAGGTTGCTCGATGGAGAGAGATGCTGCGGGCACGACGCTTACTGGCTCGGGGAGATGGACACGTTCGATAGATTGGCCAGAATGAACCTGGACGCCATTGGGCGGTCGAAGGTCAAGACCATAATCACCGTCTGCCCCGAGTGCAGCAACACGCTCGGCCAGATCTATCCGGAAAGATTCGGCGATGGCGGTTACAAAGTGATGCACATCGCCGAGGTCGCGGCGAAGGGGATCGAGGACGGGACCCTCGAGGCCGAAAGGGACGAAGCGGTCTACACCTATCAGGACCCGTGCAGACTGGGTCGGCACTCTGGTGTTTATGATGAGCCTCGAGAGATCGTCTCCGCCCTCGGAAAGCTCAAAGAGATGCCGCGGAACAGGGAGATGGCCGCCTGCTGCGGAAGCACCTGTTTCGCGCAATGCGACCATATCGTCAAGAAATGGCAGGTCGCGCGACTGGAGGAGGCGAGGGGCACCGGCGCCGATGCGCTGATGACCGCCTGCCCCAAGTGCATGATACATCTGAGCTGCGCGCAGAAGGACTTCGGGACCTACAAGGACAGGCCGAAGATACCGCTGAAGGACGTCAGCGTTGCCTTGGCCGAGAACATCAGAAGAAGGGAGTAGCTCACTTATCGTTCCCTTCGATGTTGATCGGCTCCGTGCGCTTCTTCTTCATATGACCGCCTGGACCGCCTCGTTCCTCCCTGGCCTTGTCGATGCATTCCTCGCTCCCGCAGACGAACGCCGCGAAGCAGTACTGCTTTGCCTTCTTCCCGCAGAACTGGCAGTCGTATTCCTCGATGTTCATGCTCAGCAGTTACGCGAACGGGCGATTAATAGCCTTTTGTTTTTCATCATGCCCTCCTTAGCAAAATATCTCTTAGCAAAATATCTAAAAGACGGACGATAATAGACGCGACCTGAAAACCATGATCAAATGCCAGAAATGCGGCAATGTGTTCCCGGACAATTCCAGATTCTGCGGGGTCTGCGGGGCCCAGCTATATGGACCGACACCTGCGCTCTACGTCCAAAAGGTCGATGAGAAAGAACCGTTCCTCGCGATCATATTCTCATTCATACTCGCGGGACTGGGGCAGATCTATTGCGGCAAGATCGCGAGAGGCCTGGTGATCATGGTCATCTCATTCGTCCCAATGCTCTACGTTATGACGTTCGCCCTCAGCGGTATTATGATGGACCATGAAGATTTCATGAGCGCCATGTGGTCGTTCGCCATCGTTATGCTGCTCTACCTCGTCTTCTGGGTGTGGCAGATCTACGACGCCTACCAGCTATCGGTCAAGTGGAACGACGAGGCCGAGAGGACGCATACGAAGCCCTGGTGATGGACGAAAGGTTCTCAGGAAAATCGTATATCAGGGCACCCCGTTACTCCGCCCGTGCGTAAGAGCAGGATCGGAGCGGATGATAAGCCGATGCGCTTCGAGGACGAACGTTTCCTCATGTGCCATCAGTGCAGCCAATGCTCCGGCGTCTGCCCCAGCGAAAGACAGGGGGGCATAAACCCACGAGAGATCGTCATGAGATATGCCGCGGGCATCGCCGACCCTTCGGACGGTGTGCTCTGGCTATGCACGATGTGCCATTCCTGCGCCGAAAGATGCCAGCTTGATGTGCGCCCGGCTGAGCTCATATCGATGCTGAGGCAGGAGGGCGCCGAGAAAGGCTCGTGCCCTAGATCGTTCCAGGAAGAGGCCAAGCTCTTCATGAGGACCGGGCTTTCGTTCCCGAGCACGGGGCTCACGAAAAAGATCAGGAAGGAGATGGGCCTGCCCGAGCTCGTTCAGGACGCCCGAACCGTCGAGGACATCGCTCTCATAGCCTCGAAGACGAGGTTGGGGAGGGTCAGGCTTGAGTGACGGTTCCTATCTTTTCCGCGGCTGCCTCATCCCGACCAGGCTGCCCTATCTCGAAAGTTCTTCCAAGTACGTCATCGACAGGATGGGCATCGACGCGAAGGACCTTCCGGGCGCCAGCTGCTGTGTCGAGCCGATCGGGCTCAAGACGATCGCCGAGGACACCTGGATGGTGACGGTCGCGCGGATGCTGGCCATCGCCGAGCGAGATGGAAGGGACGTTCTGACCCTATGCAACGGATGCTACCTTTCGTTCGTCGAGGCCATGCATGTGCTGAGGACGAAGGAAAGGGCCGACAAGGTCAACGAGGTCCTTGACCAGATAGGGCTGGAGTACAAAGGGGATGTGAAGGTGAGGCATATCCTGGACCTCGTCCACTCGCTGGGGGAGGAAAGGCTGCGCGCCCTGGTATCGACAGACGTCTCTATGGTCCATGTCGCCCCGCACACGGGATGCCATGTCCTTAGGCCGAGCGGGATCGGTCTGGTCGAAATCCCATACGCCCCTCGAATGCTCGCCGATGTCGCGACATGGTCGGGCGCCAGAGTGGACCATAGCGAAGAATGGCCCGAATGCTGCGGCGGAGGCGTCTCGTCCATCGACGAAACGCTCTCATCGAAGATGCTGGAAAGAGTGACCGGACGATACAAGGGGTCAGGGGCCAACTGCATACTCACGCCTTGCCCGTTCTGCTTCAGTCAGTTCGATCTCAGGCAGAAGGAGGGCCTCCCGGTGCTCTATATATCGGAGCTGTTGGCGATGGCCATGGGAGCCCCTGCCAACGTGGTAGGGCTGAAGTACCATAGGATAAGGACCAATTTTTAAGATCAGATGATGTGCAGGCTGAACTGCACCGACCTTGCCGAGTGCGTGATCCAGCCGATCGATATGACGTCGGCGCAGTTCGCGTACAGCGGCGCCGTCTCCGGCGTCATCCCGCCCGACGCCTCGACGATGATCCGTCCGTCGATCCTCTTGATCTCCTGGTAGCATTTCCCGGCCATGTCCGGGTCCATGTTGTCGAGCATGATGATGTCCGCACCGGCCTTCGCGGCCTCCTCGGCCTCTTCGAGGTCCTCGACCTCCACCTCGACCTTCTTCGAGAAGGAGTAAGCCTTGGCCCTCCTGACGGCCTCGGTCACGGAACCGACGATCGCCAGATGGTTGTCCTTTATGAGAATGCCGTCGTCCAGCCCGTACCTGTGCGGGTCGCCTCCGCCCAGCCGCACCGCCTTCTTCTCATAGAACCTGAAGCCGGGGGTGGTCTTGCGCGTCGCGGCTATCTTGACGCCTGGACGGACCTTGCCGCAGGCGTCGACGATGTTCCTCGTCTCCGTGGCTATGCCGCTCATCCTCATCATGAAGTTCAATGCAAGCCTCTCGCCGAGAAGTACGTCCTTCAGGCGTCCTTCGACGACAAGGACCTCCTGCCCCTCCTGAACCTTGTGGCCGTCCTTCGCGTGCAGAACAGTACGGAGGCCCAGCTCGATGAAGATCAGCGCGGCCTCCTCGAGGCCTGCCATGATGCATTCCTCGTTCGCCGTGATGTGGGCCTTTCCGGTCTCGTCGCCGAGGAGCGTGTTGGAGGTGATGTCTCCCTCGCCGACGTCCTCGGAGATGAAATCGCTGAGCCGGTTGGCCGACATGCCATCACCCTTAGAGCTCGAACTCCTTTCCGTTCATCGGGGTGAACGTGTTCATCTCGCTCTCGAGCTCGTCCGCGAGGATCTCACGGTTGTCGCCATGCATGAACACGACGTTCGTCGGGTCGCAGGCCCGGATGAACCTTAGCAGCTCGTTGTGGTCCGCGTGGGCGGATAGGTCGAAGCGCTCGACCTCGCACTTCACATCGATGATGTCCCTCTCCCCGATGACCTCGGTCTCAACGGCGACCTGCCTCCTGTCCAGCAGCATCCTTCCGTTCGATCCCTCTGCCTGATATCCGGGGATGAGCACGGCGCTCTTCCTGTTCTCCCTCTCCTGCATGAGGTATCGGAGGACCGGGCCCCCGTCGAGCATGCCGCTGGTGGTGACGATGACGTCGGCCTTCATCGACTTCTCCCTCGTCGAGGCCGTCCTGACCTCCTTGAAGATCTTCTTCGCATACCTGAGGTCCTTCTCGTTGCGCAGGTACTCAGGCATGTCCAGGTACATCCTGCTGACCGTCTTTCCCATCCCGTCGACCCACATGTCGTACTTCAGGTTCTTCAGGAGGAGCATGACCTCCTGCGTCCTTCCTACCGCGAAACAGGGGATGATGGCCCTGCCGCCGCGCTCGACCACCTCCTTCACCTTGTCGACGAGCCTCTGCTCTTCCTTCTGGCGGTCCCTCTGTGGCCTGCCAGCGTATGTGGATTCTATGATAAGGTTGTCGCACTTCACGGGGTGCGCGCCGTAGACAAGCCTGCTGTTGTAGGTGTTCAGATCGCCCGTGAACACGGTCGTCTTGTCACCCTTGAGCTCGAACATGGTCGCGCCAGGGACGTGCCCGGCGCTGTGCGCCTTGACCTCGAAACCGCCGATGTCCAGGGTCTCGCCGAACCTGATCGGCCTGAACTCCCTCATCGCGGCCTCTATGTCCTCCTCGTTGTATGGGCGGGGGAACCCCTCGGAATCGGCGATCTTCAGGCTGTCGTAATAGAGCAGCTCGGAGACGGCCATCGATATGGGCGTGCCGTAGATCTTGGTCCCGTATCTCCCGCTCAACCAAGGCATCATGCCGCTGTGGTCGATGTGGCAATGCGTGAGCAGGGCGTTGTCGACCGGGGGGCTCTCTATCGGGAATTCCGGGGCCTTCTTTATTGCCGGATGGGCCGGGTCCTTCGATACTATCTTGAACCCGTATTCCAACATCATGCTGGCGCCTTCGTTCTTGAGCAACAGGCCAAGCCTGCCGACCTCTTCCGCGCCTCCTAGGAACTGTAGTTTCATATCATCTACCTCTTTTCGAATTAGTTTAGTACAGTGAAGGTTCATTCTCCGACAAGCTGGATGAGGACCGTTCTTTCGCGCCCTGTGTTGTCCAGCTCGAGAAGCACCAATTGTTGCCATGTGCCGAGATCTGGCCTTCCCTCGTCAAAAGTGAAGGTCAGCGATTGGCCGAGCATGGTCGACCTGATGTGCGAATGGCCATTCCCGTCGCCGCCCGCCGTGTTGTGAGCGTACGGGGCGTCCTTGGATACCATGTTCTCAAGTGCCCTGACCAGATCTCCCTTAAGTCCGGGCTCGTCCTCGATCAGCGCAATGGCGGCTGTCGAGTGCTTAACCATGACGCAAGCGATCCCCTGCTTGATCCCTGATGCTTTGATCCGGTCCGCCGCCCATGAGGTGATATTAACTATGTCTCCCTCGTGTTTAGTCCTTACAGCGGTCCGGTCCCTGAACGTCGACATTGAACAATCAGGCTACCTTTAGGAACCTATATTTCATTTGTGGTGAACATAACAGAAATGAGCATTCGGTTCGAACAGGCGCGCGCTGGCGCGAGGCCGGCTCGTATGGATGCGACGCTCGACCGTCGATTCGTCCGACGAAATGCCATTATGTTGGACGATTGTTCAATCTATCCCCGAACATGAGCGAAGAAGATAAATATTTTACAAATTTGTAATTTTATCGTGACCGAACTAGGTTCGATCCGGCATAATCCGTTCGCGGTCAGCGAAGAGGCGAAGGTCTGGTTGAACTCCAGCTTCAGGGTGATGCTGATAGGGAAGGGGCTTGAGAAGGCTGGAAGCCTTAACGGCCTCGGAAGGGCGCTGGGGTACAGGTCCAGGGTCCATCCGGGATGGAGCGTTCTTCAGATCATGTTGGGCAGGCAGGCCTTTCCAGCGGACAGGCTGAAACGTCTTTCGGATTACGTTGAATACCCTTACGAAGAGATCATGGAACATAAGACGCACCCGAGAAAGATCACGCCCGAGAACACGAGGGATGCATTGATGAGGAACAACCTCTGGTGCTATGTCCCCAAGTGAACGGCCCTCGCCTTTTTTCCATCAGTTCACGAAAGACTTAAAAGATACTGACGCCATATTGTTGTCGGACAATCGTCCGACCTGAGGGATGGGATTGCGATTTAGACGTAAGTCTGATGACGATGAGGTGACTAGCTCTCTTCTGGATAACGGAGTCTACAACATCTCTGAATCGCACAAGAGGCCAAAGAAGGACAAGAGGGATAAGTCCCCGTACAGCATACTTGGTGCGATCAAGTACGCGTTCATTCTCACGTTCGCCCTGTGGTGGCTCCCGATCATCGGCCCGATGATCGCGGGCTACGTCACAGGAAGAAGGGCCGGTAAGGCCTGGCTCGGCATACTCGCAGCGACAATGGCATTGCTGTCCGTCTCGATCGTCACGACCCTCCTGAACTCGGGTGTCGTCGGAGGATACGGTTCGACGTCCAACCTGAAGGATTGGCTAGTTGCGCTGATACCGATATTCGGACCTTACTTCGAGTTCGCCGACCAGTATATGAGCTACTACCTCAGCGCCATCCAGGTGTCGACCGGCATGCATCTCGACATCTACATCCTCACCCTCGCGTTCGCCTATATCGGCGGAGCGATCGCGACCCAGACGTGGGCAGAGATGGGATATATCTCCAGGCACGGCGGGAACAACATGACCGTCGCGTTCAATAACACGCCCTCGAGACCAAAGAGGGCCCCGAAGCTCGTGGCGGCAAGCAGACAGAGGACCAGGCCTACTAGGGGATCGAGCAGGTCCTTCGATGACATGAGGGCTGTCACCAAGGACGATGAGTACGATGACGCCGTGGAGAGAGGCGTCGAGAGGGCTCAGCTCAGCGAGCTCACGTCGAGGACCAGATCGAGGAAGAGCGTCAGCTCTATGAAGGGCGGCAAGAATCACGGTCCTTATTCGTCCAAGGCATCCAGGGGCGACGACAAGGGAGATTGGAGATTCCTATAATCATCAGGAGTGTATTATCGTCACTAGGAAGATTATTAATATAGATACTTTTTTTCAGCCGCAAGGCGATTAAGAAATGTTTTGTCCCAAATGCAAATCCTTGATGTTCCCCCGTCAGGTCGAGGGGAGGCGCGTCCTTTCATGCAGCAAATGTGAAGAGAAGCTTGATTGCGACGACAGCAACAAGGAATGCATCACTTTCACCAAGACCAACAAGGAGATGGCCGTCATCGAGGGCAACATCGCTACGCTGCCCAAGACCAAGGTCGAGTGCCCCAAGTGCGGGCACAACGAGGCATTCTGGGTACTAAGGCAGACCCGCGCTGCCGATGAACCGGAGACCAAGATCTACCGTTGCGTGAAGTGTCAGCATTCCTGGCGCGAGTATTGAGGCAGAATTCGTCGCCCAGCGTGGCCTGCCTTCAATGCAATCCTTATAATATCCTAGACCATTACAGCTAGGAAAAGGGGAGCCAATGTTCCAATCAAAGCTCAGGTCCGAGACGCTCAAGGGCGTTGTCGATGTCGTTTCAACTCTTATTGACGAGGCTAAGTTCGTGATCGACGCAAACGGCGTTTCTCTCAAGGCCGTCGACCCGGCGCATGTCGCCATGATCGACCTTCACCTTGACAAGGCGGCGTTCGAGCAGTTCTCCGCGAACGACACGGAGCTCGGGCTAGACCTCGACAAGCTGAGGGACGTCCTGCGCCTTTCCAAGTCCGGGGACCTCATTGAGATGAGACAGGACGAGGAACGCAACCGCCTGGTCATTTCCGTCGGGAACATCACGAGGAGGATGAACCTCGTCTCGACCGAAGGAATGTCGGACCCCAAGGTGCCGAACATCAC
Organism: Methanobacteriota archaeon; assembly: GCA_021372315.1. GTDB lineage: Archaea > Thermoplasmatota > Thermoplasmata > Methanomassiliicoccales > UBA472 > MVRC01. The sequence continues at coordinate 17,836 of JAJFUT010000011.1, read as the reverse complement.
TCTGCCCGCGAAGCTCAGCGTCAACATAGAGGAGCTCCAGAGGGGGATCAAGGCGGCGGAGAGCATCTCCGACCACATATCCCTGAACGCGAACCCCGACGGCTTCGAGCTCATCTCAGAGGGCGACACGGACCTGGTGAGCCTCAAGCTCCCGAAGGACCTTCTCGTCTCGCTCGACTGCAAGGACCCGGTCCGCAGCCTGTACCCGATGGACTATTTCTCGAACCTGATCAGGGCGATACCGGCAGGGACGGTCCTGTCCATCAACATCGGAAACGATCTGCCCGTGAGGCTGGACTTCGAGATAGCTGGCGGAAAGGGAAAGGTAAAGTACCTTCTCGCGCCGCGCATCGAGAACGATTAAAGGACCAATCGTTCTACTATCCTTTTCTCTTGTTCCGGGACGTGGATCACGATAGAGATCCTGTCCCGGATCCCCGATTTTTCCACCTTGTCCTTCAGCAGCTCGTCTATTTGGAAGATGCCCGCGGAATTGCTCATCTCGATCTCGACGAGTATCGGACGATCCGTGCCCTTCCTGATGCGGACCTTTTCGATCGCCAGCGCGGACACCGAGTGGATATTGACCTTTCCGGCCTCGAACGGGATCCTCGCCCGGCCCTTCTCCATGTCCAGCGCATCCGCGACCCTGACGACCCCTGCCTCCAGGGTCAGCGGGAGGATGTCCTCCCTGTGAGAGATGATGGCATGCAATGTTTCCGCGAGTATTATCGCCGCCTTCTCCTCGTCGTAGATATCGACCAAAAGTCTTCTGATGATGGAGGGCGCCAGGGCGACGGAGAAATCCTCGTGCCTGTCCCTATGGACGGCGTGGCCTATATCATGCAGGGCGGCGGCGAGGATGACGATGACCTCCGCGTCCTGTACCGTGAGCCCGTAGTCCTTGACCACGCTGGGCTCCATCCCCGACTCGATCAGAAGGTCGAACATCTTCAGGGCGGTCTTCGTGACGATCCGTATGTGCGTCGGCCCATGGTCGTTGAACCCTAGGCGCTCGATCGCGATGATATTGGACGCCCTCCAAAGTGTCCTTATCTCTATGTCGGAGTTCATCCTGTCGATGACTTTACAGAGCTTGTCGTTCCCCTTGTGTGAAGGCTCGACGCAGATCGCCATGAGGATGTGATGGGATCGCCAGCTCTTTAAACCACTCGTTGGGTCGCCAGGGTGACTCCAAAAGCTATTTAATCGTAACCTTATTATTGTGTTACCCCAAGCCATCACCTGAGGTGTTGTTTGTTGACCTCCTTCGACGAAGAAACCATTAGGATGCTGGAGAGCAAGGCGAACCTGCTCCGCCGGCACGTTATAAATATGACCTTCGAGGCCGGATCCGGCCACCCAGGTGGTTCACTCTCATCGGCCGATATAATCACCGCCCTATTCTTCAAGATCATGCGCCACGACCCAAAGAACGAGAAATGGCCCGAAAGGGACCGCTTCGTCCTTTCCAAAGGTCACTGCGCTCCAGTCTATTACGCCGCCCTTGCCGAGTCTGGGTACTTTCCGACGGAAGAGCTTCACACCCTCAGGAAGATGTCCTGCAGGCTGCAGGGGCATCCATGCAAGACCAAGACGCCCGGCGTCGAGATGTCGACGGGTTCGCTTGGCCAGGGATTGAGCATCTCCAACGGCATCGCATTGGCAGGCCGCATGGACAAGCATAGCTACCATGTGTACTGTCTCTGCGGGGATGGAGAGCTACAGGAGGGACAGGTCTGGGAGGCGGCGATGTTTGCCGCTCACTACAAGCTCGACAACCTCACCTGCATCGTCGACAGGAACGGTCTGCAGATCGACGGCGCCACCGAGAAGGTCATGGCCTTGGAGCCTCTGGCCGATAAATGGCGCGCGTTCGGATGGAACGTCATGGAGATAAACGGCAACGACATCCACCAAGTGCTCGATGCCCTGGAGAGGGCTAAAGCCCACAAGGGGCGGCCGACCGTCATCATCGCCAAGACCACCAAGGGCAAGGGCGTCTCGTTCATGGAGAACAACGTTTCCTTCCACGGAAAATCTCCGACCAAGGAAGAGCATGAGAAGGCCCTTCGCGAGCTGGAGGGAGCGGTATGAAGAGACAGATGATCGCGCAGCGCAAGGAGTACGGACACGCGCTCGTCGACCTCGGGAAGAGGAGGGAGGACGTGGTGGTGCTGGACGCGGACCTTTCCGGTTCGACCAGGACCGCCGATTTCGCCAAGGTCTTTCCGGACAGGTTCTTCGACTGTGGCATAGCCGAGCAGAACATGATCGGCACCGCCGCTGGCCTCGCATCCTGCGGCAAGACCGTGTTCGCATCGAGCTTCGCCGTCTTCGCGACCGGCAGATGTCTGGACCAGATCAGGCAGTCCGTCGCCTACCCCAGGCTCAACGTCAAGATAGTCGCCACGCACGCCGGCATTTCCGTCGGACCGGACGGGGCTTCGCACCAGACCATGGAGGACATCGCCATCATGAGGACGATGCCGAACATGACCGTCATTGTCCCGGCCGATGCGCCTGAGACATACAAGGCCATCATGGCCATCGCCGACTTCGACGGCCCCTGCTACGTCAGGATGGGGAGGTCAGATGTACCAGTGGTCACGGACGAGGGGTCGAGGTTCGAGATCGGCAAGATCCAGACGATAAAGGACGGGGCCGATGTCACGCTCATCGGCGTCGGGCAGATGCTCGCCGCCTGCATAGAGGCGTCGGAGATGCTCGCCCAGGATGGGGTCTCAGCGAGGGTCCTCGATCTGAGCACGATCAAGCCGCTCGACGAGGCCATGCTGATCAAGGCGGCCAAGGAGACCGGGGCGATGGTCGTCGCGGAGGAGCACAACCGCCTGAGCGGGGCCGGTTCCGCGGTGGCGACGTTCCTCGCCGACAAGGTCTCGGTCCCTGTGCACATCGTCGGGATGGACGACGTGTTCGGCGAGTCCGGGGAGAGCGATGAGCTCATGATCAAGTACGGGCTGACGCCTGAGAACATCGTCGAGTCCGCCAAGGAAGCAATCAGGAGGCGCAAAGCATGAAGATCTTCATCGATACAGCGAACATAGAACAGATCAAGGAAGTCAACAGCTGGGGCATACTAGACGGCGTGACGACGAACCCGTCGCTCGTCGCAAAGGAGAACAAGGATTTCTCCAAGCTCGTGAAGGAGATCTGCGCCATCGTCGACGGACCGATCAGCGTAGAGGCGGTCAGCACGAAGGCGGATGAGATCGTCAAGGAAGGGAAGAAGCTCGCGGCCGTCAACAGCAACATCGTCGTGAAGGTCCCGATGAACGAGGAGGGACTGAAAGCGACAAAGGTCCTGGCAGATGCCGGGATAAGGGTCAACGTCACGCTCATATTCAGCGCCAACCAGGCATTGCTCGCGGCCAAGGCCGGGGCCGCCTACGTCTCGCCGTTCGTCGGCCGTCTGGACGATATCGGGCAGAACGGGATGGACCTGATCGCCGAGATCATGGACATATTCCAGAACTACGAGTTCGACACCGAGATCATCGTCGCCAGCGTCCGTGACCCCATACATGTCACCGAGGCCGCGAGGATGGGCGCGCACGTCGCGACCATACCTTACGACGTGCTCAAGAAGATGTTCAGGCATCCTTTGACCGACATGGGGATCGATAAGTTCCTCAAGGACTGGGAAAAGGTCAGCAAGAAGTGATCTTGCGGACGACCCTCCGGACCGCACATGCTCGCTGACGTCACGATCGTAGGGGGCGGCCCAGTGGGCTGCATGACAGCGGCCGCGATAGGCAAAGGGCTGTCGACGGTCGTGCTCGAGGAGCATGACATGATCGGCGTACCGGAGCAGTGCGCCGGGCTCATCGCCCCGAGGGTGGTGGACATGGTCGGGGCCAGGGGCGCCGTCCTGAACAGCATCGACGGTGTCGTTCTTCATTTTCCTGATGGCATGGCCATGAGGCTAAAGGGGAAGGAGGTCAAGGCCTACGTCGTCGAGAGGAGACTGTTCGACGAGACCTGCCTGGACAGGGCGCTCTCCTCCGGGGCCGACTACCGGGTCCGAGAACGGTTCGACCGGTTCGCCCGAAAGGACGGCCTTGTGATCGTCGGCACAGAGAATGGCAACGAATTCGGATCGCGCATAGCGATCGGGGCGGACGGCTACCGCTCATCGTTCGGCGAGGCCGCAGGGCTACCTTCGGCGAACGAGATGGTGAAAGGAGTCCAGGTCGATCTGGTGGTCAAGGCCGACGACATGTCCTCGGTCGAGGTCTGGCTCGGACACGACGTCGCCCCCGGTTTCTTCGCCTGGTCCATACCTTGCGGCGATTTCACGAGGATAGGGCTCTGCGTGAACGAGGCCTCGTCGAACCCGTTCGGCTATCTCAAACGGCTGCTCAAGAACATAGGTCTGGAGGACGCGAAGAGGCTCGCGTCGTATTCCGGTGCGATACCCATCGGACCTGCCAGCAGGACCGTCGACGACAATGTGCTGATCGTCGGCGATGCGGCCGGTCACGCCAAGCCCCTGAGCGGGGGTGGGCTTTTTACAGGTATCACCGCCGCCAACATCGCAGGCGAGGTATGCAGGAAGGCCATCGAGAGAGATGACGTAAGCAAGCGGACCCTTAGGGAGTACGAAAGGCGCTGGCGCGCATCCTTTGGGAGCGAGCTCAAGCGAGGTCTCATGCTCAGGCGCGCATACACGAGGATGAGCGATGATACCCTCAGCGATGTCGGGCACACGCTGGACACTGAGAAGTGCAGGAAGGCGCTCTCCGAGGGGGACATAGATCGCCCGACGGCCATAGCCATGAACGTCCTTGGCGCGGCACCGGGCCTTCTGAGGTTCTCGCCTAACGTCATCGCGGCGATACTGAAGAGAGGAAAGGTGGTCGGGGTTGAGATGCCTTAAGGTGCCCAAGCCAAAGGGCGAGGAGGTACGCTACGCCTTGGGCCGCCAAAGGCTGGTCAGGAAGGACCGCAAGATAATCGACGAGGGCGAGTTCATATTCATCCCCGTCCTCGATTCGTTCACCTCCGAGCACGCGCTCGCCTCCGCCTACGAGATGGTCGATATGGAACCGCCTGGCAGGACGGTGTTCAGGGAGCCTCTTCCGGCGATAAAAAAGAAGCTCCAGCTCCCGGACGAACTGGAGGAGCTCCTTCCGTACAAGTGGGAGCATCTCGGCGACGTCGTCATCATCAGGCTACCGAAGGAACTGGAGCACGAGGCAGGAAGGATCGGTGAGGCGTACGCGAAGGAATTGAACGCCAAGGCGGTGCTGAACGAGGTCGGGGTCATCACCGGCACGCACAGGAGACCCGATGTCCACCTGATATTCGGCGACGACACGGAGACCGTGCACAGGGAGGGGCCGATCCTCTACAAGCTGGACCCGAGGAAGGTCATGTTCTCCTCCGGCAACATCAAGGAGAAGAACAGGATGGCCGCGCTCGACTGCAGGGGGGAGACGGTGGTCGACATGTTCGCAGGGATCGGATACTTCACGCTCCCGATCGCCAAGAAGGCCAGGGCCAGCAAGGTCATCGCGTGCGAGATCAATCCCGATTCGTATCACTACCTTGTCGAGAACATCGAGCTCAACGAACTGGAGGACGTCGTCGAACCGTTCCTAGGGGACAACATGGACCTGCCTGGCGAGCGTTTCGCCGACCGCGTCATAATGGGGTATTTCGGAACGACGGAGAAGTTCCTGCCCAAGGCGCTGAGCCTCATAAGGCCAGGGGGCATCGTCCATTATCATGACGTCGCGGGGATCGAGGACTGCCCCGGCAAGCTGCTTCGAGCGATCGATAATGCCTGCGAAGGAAGGAAGTACGAGGTCGTTGGCATCCAGGAAGCGAAATCGTTCGCTCCATGCAAGTCCCACATCGTCGTCGACTTCAAGGTCCTGGACTGATCACGGGACCGTTTCGTTCGAACCCGACGCGGTCAATAGGTTCTTCAATGCAGCGTCATAATCCGGGCCTACGCTGTCGAGCATGGCCTTGGCGAACTGCTCCAAGTACTCGCCGAAATCGGCCTCCTGCTTGCTGAACTGCCATGCCTTCGACGTTTCGCCCGAGGCCCTGGAGAACGCGAAGCAGACCGATTTCACCCTATGGTCCCTACCTTTGAACCGCTCCATCGCCCGGAGCATCGCGTCCTTGCCTTCCGTCTTGAACATCCTGGCAAGGGTGTCGGCCGTCCTACCTATCTCCCCCAGGTTCTGATAGGAGGGGAGGCTCTTGTCCACATTTTTCGAAAGCTCGAGCCTTCGGGCCTCCACCAGTATCTGCGGCGGATTGTCCTTGGAGTCCGCCAGTTTCGCGATCACGTCCTCCGATGCGAGGAAGGAGAGCATGGCCGCCCTGTGCTCTGGCCAAAGCTCCGTGAGGACCTTCCCGGCGATGTTGCCGTCGGTCACTATGAACAGCTCCTTCGAACTTATGAGCCTCGACAGTACGTCCCTCTCGAGGTCGCTGCCCTTCATGGCCGCCATGAACGCCCCGGCGTCCGTTCCGTAGCACTCGTCACCGGCCACGAAGACGCCGCCAGCCTTCCGCAGACCCTGCCTGAAGCGTCCCTCGGCCTCGTCCAGATATGCGGCGTCGGTCATCTCGCCCTTACGATATCTTTCAGTTATGTCCGATATGTCTGACTTCCTCTTGCATCTCTCGCAATCCGCCTGGGAGCACTTCAGCTTGATTTCGGCGTCCGCCTTGAAATCATCCGAGTGGTCGGGGGCCGCTATCCTCGATGAGAGGTCGGAGATCGTGTTCGAATCTCCAGCGCACTCGCGGCAGATCCTGAACGTCCTCTTGGCCGAGAGCCATTCGATGGTGATGCAGCTGCCCTGATGTCCGCAGCTGCCGTCCTCCTTCATGTCCTGGATCGCATCGACCATCTCGTCGATGTACTCGGCAGGGGCATGCGGTCCCTCTGCGGAGCAGAACAGCCCCTTCTCCGTGGAGTATATGTGAAGGTCCTTGGACCTGGCCATATCCCAATATGCGAGCAGCCTGAGGTCCGGGTCGTCAAAGTGCTGCAATCCTATCAGCTTCTCCTTGTCGACCGTCCCCCTCACGGCGAAGGATACCTCTCCGACCGGGAGCTGCGTCGAGCTGAGATATGGGATCTTCCCTGCGGCGGCAAGGGACAAGGTTGCGGCATAGGCTCTGACGAACTGATCGCCTCTGGACGCCAGCTTCACGAGCTTGTCGGCGTTATCTCTGTGCCTCTGCACCTTCATGAGCTTCTTCTCGATCTTCGCCCAGCGGCATTTCCTGCACTCCTCCCCCGAACATTTAGGGATGATCAGGGATGGGTCGGCCGCCAGCTTGTTGGCGTTCTCCAAAAGCCCTTTCTCGAGGACCTTCGATGTGTTCTTTACACCGCGGAGCCTGAATTTTCTCATTGCGATGCAATGATGCACTGTCCCTTAATTAATCATTACAATTCAAAACGCCACAGAAAAATGACGATCGTGACCGCGGGGCGGTTCCATCGGGTCGCCGGTCTGCCGGTTTGGATTCGTGAACATATCGTAACTGAGGGCCGATCTCCCGTGGATGAACGCCCGAACCGCCGCTCCTTCGGGTCCCGCAATAGTTATTTTATACGTTGGACTAGATAGATTTAATATCGGCCAGGTCAATTCATGGCCGGGATGGGATGTCAGAAGAGGAACAGTTCGCCAAGGGTTTTGTGGCGGGTTATGAGGCAGGCCTCAGGGAGGCTTACGATCAGATGATCAGCCTTGCCACCAAGAAGTGCTATACCAGCACCGAGCTGTTGCTTGTCGTCAAGAACCAGAGGGTCTGCGTACCTGAGAGGGTCCTGCTCCAGAAGAGGAAGGTACTGAAGGAGACTGGCATCGATCTGATCACCGATAGGATGGCGGTCAATGTCGAGATTGAGGAGGGCGTCGCACCTGGCTCGACCCTGTTCGTCAAGGAACAGGCCCCGTCGCTGATATTCAGGATATTCAATGACGTCGTACTGTCGGGATCGAAAGGACTTTGCGTGTCCAGGACCCCGCCCCAGAAGCTGAAGGCGAAGATACCGCCGGGCTGCGAGTTCCTCTGGCTCTCCAAGTACGAGAGCCAGGACGAAGCTATGAAGGAATACTCGGTCCAGCCGAACGACCTGATTAAGTTCTATACCTCCATCAAGAGGTTCATGACAGCCAACAAGGACACGAAGACCGTCATCATGATGGACGGGATCAATACTCTGGTATCGAACAACGATTTCAACGGCGTCCTTAAGACGATCCAGAAGCTTAAGGACGACGTGTTCGTCTACAAATCGGTGCTGATCATCTCGGCCGACCCGTTCAGCATGCTGCCGAACGAGGTCAGGCAGATCGAGAACGAGATGCAGAACGTTTATGATGCCAAAGCGGTGGCGGCGATGAGATGACGGAGAACGTCGACTCTTTTCCCTTGAGCGTCATCCCGATGCGCTTTCGACCTGTAGGGAGGACGTGAAAATCTCAGGTATCTGGCATTTTGTCCATTAATAAAAGAATGGACATATGAGCATCATTTGAATTGAAAGAAGGACAAATATCGGATCTTTTGAAATTCCATATAAATATCTGTTGTTTTAGAACAGCTGTTATATGAGAATCATATTATTTGCCCGTTATCCTTAATCGTAACCAACGAAAAGCAGGGAGCTTCATAGTATGTTGACGAAGGATCTGATGGAAAAGGTAGTGGCAAAGAACCCTGGTGAGAAGGAATTCCACCAGGCAGTGAGCGAAGTATTCGAATCTCTGGAACCCGTGCTCAAGCAGCATCCCGAGTATCTGAAGGCGAAGATACTTGACAGGATCGTCGAGCCGGACCGCCAGATAATGTTCCGTGTCACCTGGGCGGACGACAACGGGAACATACAGGTGAACCGCGGGTTCAGGGTCCAGTTCAACAGCGCGATTGGGCCGTACAAGGGCGGTCTGCGCCTTCACCCCTCCGTGAACCTGGGCATACTGAAGTTCCTGGGATTCGAACAGGTGTTCAAGAACTCCCTCACGGGACTGCCGATGGGCGGGGCCAAGGGAGGTTCCGACTTCGACCCTAAGGGAAAGAGCGATGCCGAGGTCATGAGATTCTGCCAGAGCTTCATGAACGAGCTATACAGGCACATCGGTCCGAACACGGACGTGCCGGCCGGGGACATCGGGGTCGGGGGAAGGGAGATCGGCTACCTCTATGGTCAGTACAGGAAGATCAACAACAGGTTCGAGTCCGTGCTGACTGGAAAGGGCCTCAACTGGGGCGGCTCGCTCGTCAGGCCGGAGGCGACCGGATACGGTTGCACCTACTTCTGCGAGGAGATGCTGAAGACCAAGAAGATGGACCTCAAGGGCAAGACCGTCGCGATATCCGGTTCCGGTAACGTCGCGCAGTACGCCGTCCAGAAGGTCACTCAGCTCGGCGGCAAGGTCGTTACACTGTCCGATTCCGACGGAGCGATCTACGACCCGAGCGGCATCGACGCTAAGAAATGGGAGTTCATGATGGACCTCAAGAACGTCAGACGCGGAAGGATCAGCGAGTACGCCGACAAGTTCGGATGCGAGTACTGGCAGGGCGCCAAGCCTTGGAAGGCGAAGTGCGATATCGCGCTGCCCTGCGCCACGCAGAACGAGCTGGACAGGGAGCATGCGAAGATCCTCATCGACAACGGTGTGATCGCAGTCGCCGAGGGGGCCAACATGCCGACCACGCCTGAGGCGGTGGAGCTGTTCATCAAGGAAGGCGTCATGTTCGCCCCGGGCAAGGCCGCGAACGCGGGAGGCGTGGCGACGTCCGGGCTCGAGATGTGCCAGAACCACATCGGCATGTCGTGGACAGCCGAAGAGGTCGACCGCCAGCTTCACCAGATCATGGTGAACATCCACAAGAACGCCGCCGACGCCGCCAAGAAGTACGGCAGCCCCGGCAACTATGTGGTGGGCGCCAACATCGCCGGCTTCATCAAGGTCGCCGACGCGATGATGGACCAGGGCCTGATCTGAACGAAAACCTTCGATCCCGCACCGCAGACCATTCATATCGCCGGCGGTGCGGGCCAATTCCTTTTTTCTTTTGATCGAAGAAAGAGCGAAATGGCCGAGCCTTCGTTCAGATGTCTATGTGCTCCCCGTCGAAGGCCACGGTCAGCTCGGGGAACTCGCTCCTGAGGGAAAGGACGTCCTTCCTCGCGTCGAGGTCGGGCCAGCGATGCGCGTCGAAGTGCGTGAGCACGAGCCTCTTGCACCCGGAGCGCTTTGCGATCTCGATCGCCATCTCGGGGTTCAGGTGCGGCCATCTCTCGCTCGTCTCCCCCCTTCTGAAGGCGCATTCGGTGATGAGCAGGTCCGCGTCCCTGCCGAGCTCGACGATGTTGTCGCAGGGGCCAGTGTCCGTACAGTACGCTATCGTCCTGCCGTCGATCTCGAATCGGTATCCGAAACACGAGGACGCGTGGATCAGCGGGAGACATCTGACCTTGTAGCCGACGTCGTGATGACCTTCAGCGAGCTCGGTGACCTCCGCCCTATACGGCAGCTGGTCCAGCGGGACCGTGAACGGGAAATTGACGAGCGTGTCGAGCGCCTGCTTGGTTCCAGGCTGCCCGAATATCCTCATCTCGGGGACGAAGAGGAACTTGACGAGAGTATGGAGGCCTTCGGTATGGTCAAGATGGAAATGGCTGAGGAACAGGTCGACCGGCCTCGACCTCGCCATGAACTTGTCCATCCGACTCAGGCCGTTGCCGGCGTCCAATATGACGTAACGGTCGTTGGCGCTGATCATGGTGCAGACGGTGTTGCCCGTCTCGGTGTCGTACCATCCGTTGGTGCCAAGGAATGTGACCCTCATCGCATGACCATTCCATGGGAATTTATAAAAAGGATTCTGAGACGGGGCCCGTCATCGAGAACGCGGGCATAAAACGGTAATACCGCCGATGACGATCGTTCCCAACAGATGTTGAACAGCAAGGTCGCCGCCATCCTCTATGAGATAGCCGATCTGCTTGAGCTGAAGGATGAGAAGTTCAAGCCCCAGGCCTACAGGAAGGCCGCGTACAACATCGAGCAGCTTCAGGAGGACGTGAGGGACCTGCTCGATAGGGACGCGCTGAAGGACGTTCCTGGCGTAGGCGAGGCCATCGAGGGCAAGGTCAGGGAGATCATCGAGACGGGGCATCTGAAATATCTCGACGACCTTCATTCGGAGTTCCCCGCCGGGCTCATGCACGTGCTGGATGTGCCATCGATCGGCCCCAAGACCGTCATGAGGCTCTACAAGGAACTGAAGATCACCAACATCAACGACCTGCGGCAGGCGGCCGAGGAGCACCGCATCCGGGGGATGAAGGGATTCGGCGAGGCGATGGAGGACAGCATCCTGAAAGGCATCAAGTTCCTGGAAAAGAGCGAAGGGAGGATGCTCCTCGGCTACGCGCATCCGATCGCGGTCGGTATGGTCGCGTACATGAAGGAGAAGGGCGGCCTGGACCTCGTCAACTTCGCCGGCAGCCTCAGGCGTATGAAGGAGACGATCGGGGACATAGACATCCTGGTCGGCACCGAGGAGCCCGAGAAGGCGACGAGGGCCTTCGTCAGCTACCCCGAGGTCGAGGAAATCGTTTCAAGAGGGGTCACCAGGTCGTCCGTCCGCCTGAGCATCGGCGCGCAGGTGGACCTTAGGGTCGTGCATCCGAAGAGCTACGGAGCGGCATTGCTGTACTTCACTGGCTCGAAGGAGCACAACATCGAGCTTCGCACCATGGCCATCGAGAAAGGGTACCGCCTGAACGAGTACGGATTGCTCAGGAAGGAGAGCGAAGAGGTCGTGGCGGCGCTGAGAGAGGAGGACATCTACCGGGCGCTGGGGATGGACTGGATACCGCCTGAGATCAGGGAGGGCGTCGGGGAGATGGAAATGGCGAGGGAACACCGTCTGCCAGAGCTCGTCGGACTGAAGGACGTCCGCGGCGATCTGCACGTCCACACCGACGCATCGGACGGCGCGGACAGCATGGAGAGGATGGCGTCCGCCGCGATGGCCAAGGGATACGAGTACGTGGGCATAACGGACCATTCCCAGTCGCTGAAGGTCGCCAACGGACTGGACGTCCCGAGGCTCCGCGGAAGGATCGCCGAGGCAAGGCGACTGTCGGGATCGATGGCGCCCTTCGAGGTGCTCATCGGGGCCGAGGTGGAGATCGACGAGAAGGGGAAGCTCGATTATCCGGACGACGTCCTGGCCGAGCTGGACTATGTCATAGGGGCCGTGCACAGCAGGCTCAAGATGGAGGAGGCGGAGATGACGGAGAGGGTGATCTCCGCGATGAGCAACGACAGGATGAGGATATTGGCTCATCCGACAGGAAGGCTCATCGGGCAAAGGGAGCCGTACGCCATCGACATGGAGAAGGTGCTGGACGAAGCCAAGGCCAAGGACGTGTGGATGGAGGTCAACTCGTTCCCTGACAGGCTGGACCTCAACGCGAGGCACTGCCGCATGGCCGGGGAGAACGGGAACATTTTGGTCATCAACTCGGACTCGCACAGCGTCGCCCACCTGGACAACATGCTCTACGGGGTCGCTACCGCCAGAAGAGGACTGATTTCCAAGGGTAAGGTGGCGAACACCAGGCCCATAGCTCAGGCGTTGGGACGAAAGTAGCATCGAACATCTTCGGACCACGACCCCATCTGGGAAATTATTTGATATGCCTCGTCCAATAGAGCTGCGATAGGGATGAGAGCAAAAGAGACGGCGGAAAGGATCAGGAGCATGGAGGTCAGGGGAGCGGCCGAGATCGCCAGGCAGGCTGCCATCGCGCTCAAGGAGGAGGCGCTGGCATACCCGGAGATGGACATCCAAGGCTTCAAGCTCGCGATGAACGGCTCGAAGGGGATGTTGCTCGCGTCGAGGCCGACGGCCATCTCGCTATGGAACGGCGTGGAGTTCGTCACGAAGGGAATGAACGACGTTCAGGAACTGGAGGCCGCCAGGGAGATGATCGTCAAGAACGCCGACATCTTCGTCAAGAGATCGCAGGACGCGCTCGCCAACATCGGTAAGATGGGGGCGAAGAGGCTCAGACCGGGCTCCCGGGTCATGACGCACTGCAACAGCAAGGCGGCCATCGCGGCGATCGTCGAGGCGCACAGGCAGGGGAAGGTCAAGGAGGCCATTGCGACGGAGTCGAGGCCCTGGCGCCAGGGGATACTGACGGCAAATGACCTGTCCGAGGCCGGAGTGCCGACGACATTGATCGTCGATTCGGCCGTACGCCACCTGATGAAGGACATCGACGCCGTCTTCGTCGGGGCGGACACCATCTGTTCCAACGGGGTCCTGATCAACAAGATAGGCACGTCGCAGCTTGCGCTGATGGCGCACGAGGCGAGGGTGCCGTTCTACGTCTGCGCAGAGACGTTCAAGTTCTCCCCGAAGACGATGAGCGGGGATATGGTGGAGATAGAGGAGAGGGACGCTACGGAAATCATAAAGCCAGGGGAGGTCCCTTCATCGGTAAGGATATTCAATCCCGTCTTCGATGCCACGCCGCCGGAGTACATCGATTCGATCATCACGGAGATCGGGGTCGTGCCGCCCTATGCGGCCTACGAGATAATTGTCAGTGAGTTCGGCCAGGGATCGATATTCATGGAGTGATAGCAATGCCAACGCCACAGAAATATTCAGAGAGGTATCTGCACCTCGGAGAGAGGATCGACGAGGACTCGCACGTCATCTGCACGTACAAGATGAAATCGTCACAGATGTCGATGAAGGAGGCCGCCGCGGCCATAGCGACGGAGCAGTCGACCGGGACGTGGACGGACATCACGACGCTGGAGGAGGAGAACTTCCTCAAGAGGGGAGGGAAGGTCATAGACCTCAAGGACAACATCGCCACGATCGCGTTCCCGGTGGAGGACTTCTCGCTGGACATCGGCGGGGTCCCGCAGATATTGAGCATAGTGGCTGGGAACCTCTTCGGACTCGAGACGCTCGAAGGCGTCAGGCTCGAGGACGTGAGGTACCCGAGGTCCATGCTGAAGGAGTTCAAGGGGCCGAAGTTCGGCGCTGAAGGCCTGAGGAGCATACTGAAGAGGCCGGAGAAGCCCCTCGTCGGGACGATCGTCAAGCCGAAGATCGGCCTCGACCCGAAGCAGACCGCCAACTACGTCTACGAGGCCGGGATGGGCGGACTGACGAACGGCAAGGACGATGAGACGCTCGTCAATCAGAGGTTCTGCCCCCTCGAGGACAGGGTGGTGGCGATCGCCGAGGCCCTGGACAGGGTGAAGCAGGAATCTGGCCACATCATGGTCCACGCGATCAACGTCTCGACGAACGGCAACCAGATACTGGAGGTGGCCGAAAGGGCCCAGGAGCTGGGCGCGACGCAGCTGATGGTCGACGTGCTGACCTGCGGGTTCGGAGCCGTCCAGGTGCTCGCATCGGACCCGTCCATCAAGCTGCCGGTCCACGTTCACCGTACGATGCACGGGGCCATCACCAGGAACAAGGACCACGGCATCTCGATGAAGGTGTTCGCCGACCTGACCCGCATGTGCGGCGGCGATGCGCTCCACATCGGCACGTTCGGCGTCGGCAAGATGAAGGGGGAGCCGAAGGACGACCTCCTTTACCGCGACGCATGCCTCAACAGGAACGTGCCGTACAGACCGATGATGCCTGTCGCCTCAGGCGGGCTGCAGCCGGGAATGATCCCGAAGCTCATCGCCGTCGCGGGCAGGGAGCTGCAGTGCCAGGCAGGGGGCGGCGTGTCGGGACATCCAAGGGGCGTCAGGGGAGGCGCGAAGGCGATGGTCCAGGCGATTGACGCGGGCTTCCTCGGCCTGACGGCGGAGGAATACGCGAAGGACCATGTCGAACTTCGTGAGGCTCTCGAGAAGTGGGGGTCTGCATGAAGCTCAGGGCGAGGTACATAGACGTCGACACCGGAGAGATGACGGCGCTGCTGCTGGACGATGACTGCGCGAACCTCGGGATCAGGGAGAAGGACCGAGTAAAGATAACGCACGAGGGAAGCACCGTCGTCGCCATCGTATCCACGACCGATTCGTACGTCAAGAAGGGCGAGATCGGGCTCATGGGCTCGGCGTTCAAGACCATAGGCCCCGAGGATGGAGAGGAGATAGAGGTCATACCAGCTCCCAAGCCGGAGAGCGTCGAGTACATCAAGAAGAAGATGGACGGGAACGAACTGACAAAGGAGGAGATCAACGTCCTCATCAATGACATAGCGTCGAGGAACCTGTCAGCGATCGAGCTCGCCGCCTACGTCACCTCGATGCAGATCAACGGTATGAACATCCGCGAAACGGTCGACCTTACCATGGCGATGGTGAACACCGGCGAGACGATCCAGTTCGACAGGAGCCCCGTGCTCGACTTCCATAGCGTCGGTGGCTGCCCGGGGAACAAGGTCACGCTGCTCATCGTCCCCATCATCGCGGCGACGGGGCACATGATCCCGAAGACGTCATCCAGGGCGATCAGCTCCGCGGCGGGGACGTCCGACATCGTAGAGGTGTTCGCGAACGTGGACCTTGACGGGAAGACCCTGAAGATGATCGCCGAGAAGACCGGCGGGGTCATGGCCTGGGGAGGCTCGCTGAACCTCGCTCCTGCTGACGATGTCATCATCAAGGCCGAGTACCCGCTCGGCATCGACCCGCACGCCCAACTGCTCGCGTCGGTCATGTCGAAGAAGAAGGCGGTGAACGCCGATTATCTTCTGATAGACATCCCGATGGGCGACGGCACGAAGGTCCCGACGATGGAGAGCGCGCGCCAGTTCGCGCACGATTTCATCGACCTCGGCGACAAGCTCGGCATCCGGGTCGAGTGCGCGATAACCTACGGAGGGCAGCCGGTCGGGAGGGCCATAGGCCCGGCGCTGGAGGCCAAGGAGGCGATCTCGATACTGGAGGGAGCGAAGAACCCGAACAGCGTCATAGAGAAGACGATCGTCCTCAGCGGGATGCTGCTGGACATGGTCAACGGCAGGGGCGGGGAGGAACGCGCCCGCGAGATGCTGGAGAACGGCAGGGCGCTGGCGAAGTTCAGGGAGATCGTCGCGGCCCAGGGAGGGAACCCTGACATCAGGTCGGATGACATCGAGGTCGGCGGCTACGCCGTGGACGTCCTGGCCATCAAGTCCGGCTACACGAACAGGATCAAGAACAAGGACCTGGTGAAGATCGCCAGGGCCGCCGGGTCCCCGCATGACAAGGGCGCCGGCCTGCTCATCAACAAGAAGGTCGGGATGAAGGTCGACGACGGCGAGAAGCTCTTCACCATCTACGCCGAGAACGAGGTCAAGTTGCAGAACGCCCTGACGCTGGCGCAGAAGCTGGAGCCGATGACCATCGAAGGCATGGTGCTGGCGAAGATGCCGTCGTACTCGAAGATGAAGTTCTGAGCGGCGAGCTCAGACCTTTCTTCTTTTTTTCTCGTCCGAACGGTACTCGTGGAGAGCGGCCTCCATGCTCATCTCCCCCCTGGCGACGCGCCCGGCGAGGCCTCTCCCTATCGTGAAAGAGCCTTCGCTCTCGACTCGCGACCGCCTCTGTATCTCCCTCAGCTCTCCCGGGGTCGGCTCGACCTCCGGGGGTACCTCGACGTCGTAGCCCTGTGTCTTGGAGATCAGGATCGCGGCGTCTATGTCCGGGGTCTCGGTGTTCCTCGTCGTGTTCGTCTCGTCGACTATCTCCACACGATCGGCCACGTCCCATATCGAATGGATGATCCTGTTCCTGATCGTCCGGTCGCCATGGCCTATCCTGACCAGGATGTCATCGTACTCCAGCTCGGAGGTCATCCTGCGGACCTTCTCGTCCGCCGCCTCCGGGCATTCGAAAGTGTCGGAGAGCAGCACCTTCCCATTGCCTACGACCGTTATTCCGATCGTCATCCCAGGGTCGATGCCAACGATGAGGGTCCCGTACTTCCTCCCCTTGACCATCGCCCTGGCCATGGCGATGGCCTCGTCGGGGTCGTCGCTGGCGGCGACGAGACCGAATCGCACCCTTTCCTCTTCCTCTGGCGTCGTGATGATGACCGAGACGTTCCAAGGGATGTGGTCGTCGAAGCTCAGGGAGACGAACGGCTCCTTCCTCTCCTTGAGCCCTTTGACCAGCCGATAGAAGAACTGGAAGTCCTCCGTCATCACTCCTACGATGCGCATCCCGGTCTAAATCCGAGGTGGAGCGACTTAACTTTTTGCCTTATCGGCCCTATCCCTCGTGCGCGCCCATAGCGGGAGAAGTCCGACCGCCGTGATGGCGCCTAGGAAAGCCAGTATCCCCCACATGGCCCAGCCGGATTCGAACGAGTCGTACAGGATGCCTCCTACCAGGGACGAGCCGAACCACCCGAAGGACGATATGAGCCCGAACATGCCGAGGTACTTCCCCCTCTGGTCGTCCGGCGAGAGGAATACCGTTAGACTGGTGGAGACGGGGACGACGATCATCTCACCAAGCGTGATTATTACCATCGTGATCGCGAGAGTAAGGCCGTCAGTCACCGCCGCGATGAGCAGAAAGCCCAGCGAATAGATCATCGTCCCGACGGCCATGCCCATGTACGGGTTGCGTCCGGTCAGGGACCTGCTGATCGGCATCTGCAACAGCACGACCATGATCCCGTTCAGGGCGAACACCGCCCCTATGGTCGCGGTGTCGATGCCGACGCGCTCGTTGGCATATACCGTGTAGGTCGAGCCGAACTGGCCCGACATGATGTACATCGGTATGCAGACCAGGCAGAACATGAGGAATATCGGCTTGACGTACGC
>JAJFUT010000127.1 GCA_021372315.1 Methanobacteriota archaeon | reverse complement strand
CGCATTATCTGCGGTGTTCAAGGTGGTTCCGATGAAAGCAAGTGCATACAATTATCTATTACCAAAGGCGACCAATTTCTTCGCTAAGACAGCAAATTATGCTACAAAGGAAGGTCTTGTAGAAGGTGTGGAAAGAATGCCGATGTCGATTGCTTCGGGGTTAGGTAAAGTAACGACAATTTCATCATTAGTAACGTATGGAAGAGGATTCAGCTTTTCGATAGGAATGGGCGTAAGAGTGTTTACCGACTACTATATCGATCAGCTAGAGCACATTAGTGAATACGGAAAACCTCAGGGGACATAATTGGGATAGAAAAATAGATGGCAATGGAAAAAATGAGCGAATATCAATCATGACGATTTGAAAACGCGATGGAGCAGTAGTATGTGTCCAAATATATGGCCGATAGGTATAAGCCTAGACTGGGAAATGTTACATTTCTTCAGACCGAAAGATTGGCAATTAAAGTACAATAATAATATTCTCGCCTTTATTGGAGCTAAAAAAAGATTCAGCAGATTTTTTGAAGCAGAATATGAAGGGCAATCTATAAGATTGGAACATCGACCGAGGGACGATAGCGTTTCAATAATTTCCTTGAATACAGGTGAGGAAATCGGTATTATTGTTAAACTATCTTTTTCCTGGGAATCGTCCATCATTTTTGCAAACGGACAAAAATTCGTATTCCGTGATGTAAAAGAAGGATGGGCATTTTCAGAAGAAAGTGGAAGTACCTTGGCTATTACTAATTTCAATAATATGAAATCTCCCATGGAATCAAAATTCACTCTATTGAAACAACCAAATGAGGAGAAAATTCACCCAGGTTTAATCGCAGTTTTGAGTCAATATTACGCGCTTCAGAAAGGGCTGGGATATTAGATGATCAACCAGTGTCACGGTCGGTTGAATTTTACCCATTTTCGCCGGTTTAAAAATACTCAACGCCGTTAAACTCCCCAGCGGGGGAAAGGATTGAGGAGCGACATGGAGTGGGCGGAAATGATGGCAATGTATCAGCGTGGAGTGCGATCGGAGACATCGCCAACGTCATGGGATTGAATCGGAAGACGGTCAGCAAGTACGTGAAAGCGGCTTCGCCGCCTCGATACGAACGCAAGGAACGAGCCAGTAAACTGGACCCGTTCAAGGAACATATCCGAGCCAGGCTGGCGGAGAATCCTTTCACTGCGACGAGGATGATGTGCGAACTGAAGTCGATGGGATACGACGGAAGGCTGACCATCCTCAAGGAGTTCATGGCTCCGATCAAGGACATGTCCAAGGTCGTCGCCGAGATAAGGTTTGAGACTGAACCCGGTGAGCAATCACAGGTCGACTGGGTCGACCTGGGACGCATCCAGGTCGGTGACGAAGTGCTCCACCTCTACGGCTTCGTCATGGTCCTCTCCTGGTCCCGGATGCGCTTCGTCCATGTCACCACCGATGTCCGCACAGAGACGTTCATCCAATGTCAGATCCTCGCGTTCCAGTACTTCGGAGGATGGACCAAGTCCATCCTCTACGACAACACCAAGAACGTCGTTCTGAAGCGGGCCATCCAGTATGTCGAGAAGGACTTCTTCCTCGGGGTCGAGTTCGACAACGTCTCCCACCTGAAATCCAAGGTCGCCGATTGGTGTCAAGAAGCGAACGGGAAGGTCCACGGCACGACCCATGAGGTCCCGCTGCAGCGCTGGCACAATGAAGGGCTGATGCCCTTCATCGATGCCCGACCTTACCCCTTGACGATCGTCACCCATCGTAGGTCCAGCAGAGATTGCTTCGTCCGTTACGAGAACAACTTCTACTCCCTTCCTTGGCGGTATTGCGGGACGTGAATGTCGCCTGACGATCAGAGATGATCATCTTGAGATCGAAGTGTCCGGAGAGCTGGTGGCGCAGCACCAGCTGCTTCAAGGCAGCTTCCGGACCAGCCGGAACAAGGAACACTTCGAAGGATTCTACAAGTTGAAACGGGACAACAACAAGATCATGCACGAGCGACGCCTGGATGACCTGAAGAAACCTTCGGTCGAGAGCCTCATCATCGCCCCTCCCATCGACGTGGAGAGGCGGGATCTCTCCACCTATGACCTATTTATGGGGGGGATGAGAGTGAGCCACGATTCGTTCGAACGATTGCACGAGAACCTTCTCAAGCTGAAGCTCACCACCGCCGACGAGATCCTTGATTCCGTGCTGGAGCACACTGCCAGCCAGCAGCTGGCAACCGTGGACGTTCTGGACCATCTGATCGCCGAGGAACTGAAGGCTAGGAGGACATCGGCCATCGATACAAACACCAAGCTGGCGCACCTGCCGGTGCGCAAACGCATGGAAGATTTTGATCTGGCATTCCAGCCATCCATAGACAAAGCCGTCTTCGACGACCTCCGCACCCTCCGATTCGTTGCGGAGGCGGAGAATCTTATTCTCCTTGGACCGCCCGGGGTCGGGAAGACCCACATAGCCATCGGTCTGGCGTTGGAGCGATCAAGGCTGGCTACTCCGCCTACTACATCTCCACCCCGCTGCTGGTGGAGCGGCTGAGGAATGCTGAGCAGCGGGGAAAACTAGATCGGACCCTGAAGAAGCTTGCCATCTACAAGCTTCTCATCATCGATGAGATCGGGTACCTGCCGCTCCAGCGGCTGGAATCCCATCTCTTCTTCCAGCTGGTCTCCAGACGGTACGAGAAGGCGTCGACGATCTTCACATCGAACAAATCTTTCAGCGAATGGGGCGAAGTTCTGGGTGACAGCGTTATAGCCAGCGCGATACTCGACCGGGTCCTGCATCACGGGATCACGCTGAACATCCGTGGGGAATCGTACCGAATGAAGGCGAGGAAAATGGCCGGAACGTCATATCCTCCGCCCAATCGGGCAGGGGGAGGTCGATGATTATTAGGTAGTCGTGGGTATTTTTACTCTGTCGTTTTTGGGTAATTTTAGACCGCCCGTGACAACCAGACATGATCACTACAACCGAATCAACAATGTAAAGATGGGTATCATCATGCTCATCGATCGGCTCTATGATGCCAACGGTGTATTGATCATAAAATGGTGTAGGTGATCAGCCTCCAAAATTGAGTTTGGCGATGAAGAGCAGAAAAACCTCCCAAATAATGGGAGGCAATAGGGTTTTCAAGCTGGCCCTGCGTTATGCCGTAAGAATTGAATTTCTATTTTCACCATCTGGCTCAAGTGATATGCGGTCTCGGCTGAGCCCACCACGCTTCTTATCCATACGATTACCAGTGAAATTCAATTCAAACGTTCTCAGCTTTCATGGATGGCTCGGGTGGAAACACATATTCGTGTTCTTCATTGAACGATCGGACCGCTTGAACCATCTAGGAATCAATAATTATCGGGTCTTACAATGCTAACACGATGGTCATGAAACATACTGAGGAGCCATCTGAGGCAGAGCATAAGGCCGCCGGACAACATGATAAGATGAAAATGGAGCATGTTGGTCATGAGATGGGGTCATCTGCTCAAGGTCCTCACCAAGGACATGGTGATATGCTCCGGGACTATCGGACGCGGTTAATCATCTGCTCCATCGTCACGATCCCGATTCTTGTACTCACCGAGGAGGTCCAGTCCGTCCTTGGGTTCAGTTGGGTATTTTCCGGTTCGCAATTCATCCTTCTGATTCTGTCCACCTTCGTCTATGTCTATGGCGGTTACCCATTTCTTAAGGGGATCATCGAGGAGTTCAGGAACAGACTTCCCGGAATGATGACACTGATCACCGTGGCCATAAGCGTTGCATATTTTTACAGCGCAGCGGTGGTTCTTGGGCTCGAGGGGCAGCCGTTCTTCTGGGAGCTAGCTACACTTATCGACATCATGCTCCTGGGCCACTGGGTCGAGATGCGTTCGATCATAGGGGCCTCTCGAGCCTTGGAGGAGCTGGTTAAGATCCTCCCCTCGGAAGCCCATCTTCTGAAAGACGGGACATTGACCGAGGTCCAGGTGGACACGCTCAAGGTTGGAGACAGGGTGCTTGTGAAGCCCGGAGAGAAGGTCCCCATCGATGGAGAGGTGATCGAGGGAGAGACAAGCGTCAACGAAGCGTTGCTCACTGGCGAATCCAATCCGGTCTCGAAGAACAAGGGAGACAAAGCCATAGGCGGGTCGATCAATGGGGAAGGTTCGATCGTCGTCGCGGTCAAGAATACTGGAAAGGAGACCTATCTGAATCAGGTGATTGAGATGGTGAGGAAGGCCCAGGAGAGCAAATCAAGAACTCAGGACCTGGCCAATAGGGCGGCTTTTTTATTGGTGATAATCTCTTTGACAGTCGGAAGCTTGACGCTGATTGCCTGGCTGATCCTAGGCCATAGCGCCCAGTTCGCGATCGAGCGAGCGGTAACGGTCCTGGTCATCTCCTGTCCCCACGCTCTCGGTCTTGCCATTCCTTTGGTGGTCGCTGTTTCAACATCCCTCGCAGCGCGGTCGGGGCTTCTTATCAGAGAGAGGCAGGCGTTTGAGCGAGCGAAGGACCTTCAGGCCATCGTGTTCGATAAGACCGGGACCCTTACCAAGGGTCAGTTCGGAGTGACGGACGTGATCGTTCTCAGCGACCTTGATGAGAATAGTTTGCTAAAGGTCTCCTCCGCTCTTGAAGCGAGCTCGGAGCACCCCATCGCACTCGGTATCATCGATGGTGCCAGGGAGAGAGGCATCGCGACCTCCAAGGTCGATCATTTCAAGGCGATCCCTGGCAAAGGTGTGGAGGGGTCGGTCGAAGGTAGGGATTTCAAGGTCGTTAGCCCAGGCTACCTCAAGGATAACGGGATTCAGATCGATGATGAAATCGTTGAGAAGACGATAACGCAAGGGAAAACCGTGGTTTTCATCCTCCTAGACAATAAGCCCGTGGGAGCGATCGCCCTGGCAGACGTCATCAGGAAGGAGTCGAAGGAAGCGGTAGGAAAGCTCAGATCGATGGGCTACAAATGCATGATGCTCACCGGCGACAACAAGTACGTGGCCAAATGGGTCGCCGAGGAGATCGGTCTGGACGAATACTTCGCCGAGGTCCTGCCTCAAGAGAAAGGAGCGATGATCGCCAAGATCCAGGAAAAGTATACTGTGGCCATGGTCGGCGATGGCGTTAACGATGCGCCGGCTCTTGTTCAAGCGGACGTGGGCATCGCCATCGGGGCCGGCACCGATGTGGCCGTCGAATCTGCGGACATCGTGCTGGTAAGGAACGATCCGAGGGACGTCGCCAACCTCATGTCATTGTCGAAGAAGACCTATTCCAAGATGTTCCAGAACCTGGCGTACGCAACCGGTTATAACGCTTTTGCCATCCCTCTCGCTGCCGGGGTCCTATCTACCTACGGAATAATCCTCACTCCAGCTATCGGAGCGGTGTTCATGAGCGTCAGCACTGTGGTCGTGGCCATCAATGCTAAGTTGCTTAGAGCTTGATCGGAGCGTAACTTTCAAAGCGGTTCTCACGTCAGATCCGGCCCGATCACTATTGGTTTGGTAAGCTGTGAACCAGAAGGAGACTGGAATCTACGCCATTGTGTTTCTATCGATCTTCAATCTTCCTTCTCCGTTCAAGATGAACGGTATCGGGGGAGCCCATCACTTTTTTTCGTCTATTCCGTCATCCATGTCCCTTGATCGCACAAAGGCTCTCGTGATCGGGAAAAAATCAATATCAACATTTGTACCGCAAACTCAATATCAACCAAGATGGATGGAATAACAAGATAGGTGGAATATATTCGTGTGAACAGCACGTGAGACGGTCTCGCCATCAACCCCATCCTGATACGAAGGAGCTGCGGTGGGCGAAAGATGGACAGGGGAGGCATGTGAATGGAACTTGAACAGAGCGCGCTCATCTCTGCCGTGATCCTGATCAACATCCTTCAGGTCGCAACGGTCTATATCTACTATGAGAAGAACAGGACATATCCGGGTATCCTGTGGTTCCTCTTAGGCAGCATATTGTTGGCGATCGGGATCGCATCGATGCTCATTTGGGACGGTCAAGATCTCGAGGTCGTCGCGATCCTCGCCCCATACATCTTCGTGATGATCGGGAACATATGCTTCTTCTTCGGGATATCCATATTTCTTGGAAGGGACACGCACTGGCGCGCGATAACGTCGGTCTATTGCGTCTTCATCGCGACGATCGTCCTCTTCACGTTCGTCTCGGAGAGCAGCGCCGCTAGGATGATCATCGGAGGAATGGCCATCGCCTTGATCTCGATGGGGTCCTTCTGGCTCCTTCAGAAGCACCGACCGCGATCGATGCGTGCGCCGTTCAATCTTTTAAGCGTGGTATTCCTGGCCCAGGGGTCTTTCTTCCTTCTGAGGTCGTTCTTGTTCTTGGCACTGCTGCTCACAGATAATACCATACCGACCTCCATCAGTTCCTTCACACCCCATCTCCTTTTGCCGCTCAGCTTCCTCTATACGATCGGTTTCATCATGCTCATAAACCAGCGCCTCACCACGCAACTGAGGGAGGTGAAGGACCATTACGAGTTGATGTTCAATACGATACCAGACATAGTGCTCATCTCAAAGGTCGAGGACGGTGAGACCCTCATCGTGAACGACCGTTTTACCGATCTGACCGGCTATGCCCGTGAGGAGGTCATAGGAAAGACGTCCATGGTCCTTTGGAAGAATCCAGACGACAGGATGAGATTGATCGATGAGGTCCGTGAAAAAGGACGCGTCGACAGCTTCGAAGCGGACCTCATCAAAAAAGATGGCGAACAGATATCCGGCAACACATCGGCCGACCCGATCACCATCGACGGAGTTCCTTGCATCATAAGCATCACCCGGGACCTCACCGAGAAGAAGAGGTCCGAGGCGGCCCTCCGGGAAAGCGAGAACAGATATCATCGCGTCGTCGACAGCGCCGAGGAGGCGATACTGGTGATGCAGGACGACGTGATGAAGTTGGTCAATCCCAGCGCGGTCGACCTGCTCAAGGCCACCG
The DNA here is from genome assembly GCA_021372315.1 of Methanobacteriota archaeon. GTDB lineage: Archaea > Thermoplasmatota > Thermoplasmata > Methanomassiliicoccales > UBA472 > MVRC01. The sequence goes on along the minus strand of JAJFUT010000127.1, from coordinate 10,020 downwards.
AGCATGATCTGGTCTCCAAGATGTTCATGACGTTCGTCCATCCAGACGATCGTTGCTCCCTCGGCGATTACTTCAAGCGCCTAAGAGGCGACAACGCCCCGAAGAGCCATCCGTTCAGGCTCGTCTCCAACGATGGCGTTTCTATCTGGGTGGAGATCCGCGCCATCCTCATCAACTGGGAGGGGCGCCCGGCGACCCTGATATTCATGATGGACATCAGTGAGCGCAAGATCGCGGAGTTCGCTTTGAAGGAGGCCAACAAGAAGCTGAACCTCTTGTCGGGCATCACCCGGCACGACATCAACAACCAGCTGCTCGTCATAGGCGGATATCTCACATTGCTCGAGAGGAAGTTCGGCAACAAGGAGACGGAAGAGGGCGTCAAGAAGATGCAGATGGCGATCGAACGCGTATCGGCCATGATCCAATTCACCAAGGAATACGAGGACATCGGGGTGAACGCACCTGTCTGGCAGGATGCCCGCGGTGCAATATGGGCCGCTTCCAGGGCAGTTCCGCTGGACGGGGTGAAGGTGGTCAATGACGTGCCTGGAGGCACCGAGATCTTGGCCGACCCTTTGATCATCAAGGTGTTCTACAATCTCATGCACAACGCTGTCAGGCATGGAGGGACCATCACGACGATACGATTCTCCCTCGAGGATGTGAACGGGGGCCATTCGATAATATGCGAGGACGATGGCATGGGAGTGTCTGCGGATATGAAGGAAAAGCTCTTCAATCGAGGGATAGGGCGAGACCATGGACTGGGACTTTTCCTTTCCAGGGAGATACTTTCGATAACCGGGGTCGAGATACATGAGGTCGGCGAGCCGGGGAACGGGGCGAGGTTCGTCATGACCGTGCCCAACGAGGCGATCAGAACAGCGCAAAACTAGGAACGTGAACCGCGCATCGTTCTGAAGGATGTCCTAATGATCGTGAAGAGGACACCGATCGTCAGTCAGTCGGGGCCTCGAGGGAATCACATCCGATGCACCACTTCCCCGCGGGGACCCTGATCACGAATCGAGCCCCTTCTCCATATTTCCCCTCTTCGTGTATCGTTATGCCAGTGATCGACAGTATCTCCCTCGTGAAGAAAAGTCCCAGGCCGAAGTGCTTGCCATGGCCCGTCTCGAAGATGCTCTCCTTCTCTTCCTCGAAGATCCCGACACCGTCATCCTCGCAAATGATCAGGAGGTCGTCGCCGGCAAGTTCGGTCCTGAAGCGGACGTACGTCGCCCTCTCGCTATGACGCGCCGCGTTCTCGAGGAGGTTGTAGAAGACCTTGTTCAGCAGGGGGTCCGCCATAACCTTCTCCCCCTTCAGTTCGTTCTTGATCCCGATCCCCGCCATCGTGATGTTATCGGCGATCCTGCTGACCTCGTTCTTTATCCCTATGAGCCGGGGGTCCTTCGAACCCAATTGCTCATATTCGCCGGTGAACTTGATCAGCTCCTCGATGTTCCTGACGGCGTTCATCGTCCTGCTCTTTGCCGCATCCCTGTTCGTCCTCGGTGAATCGATGAGCTCTATCCAGCCGTTCAGGATCTGCAGCTGGTTGAGGATGTCATGTCTCGTTATGCTCGATAGGAGGGACAGCTTGTGGTTGGCGGTCCTCAGCGCATCCTCGACGCCCTTCTTCTCCGAGATGTCCCTTGACAGGATGATCATCGAGGTCGGGCGTCCTTCCCCGTCCCTGATGAACCGCAAGGAAGCATTTATCCAGACGGTCGTTCCGTCCTTCCTCCGTTCTTCCAGCTCCATCGAACGCGACCAACGTTGAGGCGTAGGTCCCTGTTTGGCCGCCACGAGCGCTTCGGAAAATGCCTGCTCGGCGACCTTCCGCGATGACGGCGTCAGGATATCCCCGATGGATCGATCGAAAGCCTCCTCAACGGTGTACCCCGTCCTATCGAAGATGGACGGGCTCACGTAGATGCGTTTGAGGTTCATGTCCATGACCGTTATGACATCGTCCATATGCTCGGCGATCGTGCGATACATGTTCTCGCTCTCACGGAGCTCTGCCACGGCCTTTTTCGTGTTCATGATATCCGTGAAGGTGACCACTACGAAGGCGGTCCTCACACCACCGTACATCTGATGCAGAGGGCGTGTGTTCAGCGAGATCCATTTGGTCCCCCCATGTTTAGAATGAAATCCACGGACCTCGTTGTCCAAGGGCTTTCCGGTCGCCAATGTCATTCTCGACGGGTATTCTTCGAGAGGGCACGGCCTCCCATCCTCGTAGATGAGGTCCCAGTCCATGTTGGTCATCGCTATGAACTCCTCCTTCGATGGTTGCTCCATTATCATAGCGGCCTCATCGTTCGTGATGAGCGTTCTCCCAACGACGTCCTTGACGACGACCCCTTCAGCGATCGCTTCGATGACCGCTCGACTAAGTTTCTCGGTGTCATGCAAGGAATCGCGGACCTTCTTGAGCTCGGAGATGTCGTAGATCATTACGAGGATGAAGAACGGGCGGTTGCCCTTGGTCGTCGTCACATCGATCGTCGCCCTGACAGTGATGACGGACCCGTCCGATCTTATCATGCGGTGTTCGATCTCGATGTCCCCTCCTCCCTTCAGGGCTTTCTCGAGCGCCGCGATGACGGCCTTGCGGTCATCTGGGTGCACCATCTCGAAGAACATGTCGCGAGGCATCGTCGTCCCCAGCGGGATCCCGAGTAGCTCCGAAAGCCCATCCGATGACGTTATGACCCCCTTGTCCGCCTTCCAGACCCAGTAGCCCATCTTTGCCAGCTTCGACGCTTTGGTCAGCGTCCTTTCCTTCTCGTCCAGGGCCTCTTCCATCTTCCTTCTCGGAGTGACGTCCACATTGGTGCTCATGTAGGCCGTCACGGCACCGCTCGGGTCCTTCAAAGGCGCGGCGTTGCTCCAGATCCATACGGTCTGTTTGTTCTTTCCGATATAGCGGAATTCGAAGGAATGCTCCCCGTTGAGATCGATCGAACGTCTCCAGTTCTCCTTGTACTGTTCGACGTCCTCAGGGTGTATCCCGGACATCCATCCCCGTCCCCTGGATTCCTCTTCGGACAGGGATACGATGTCCAGCCATTTTTTATTGGAATAGACGCAGTCGAAATTCATGTCAGTAAGGAATATTCCGACCGAAGAACCGTCGATCAATGCTCTGTATCTTGCTTCGCTCTCCAGAAGGGCGACCTCGGCGCGCACCTTGTAAACGGACTCTCTTACCTTATGCTCCAGCTCGGCGTATACGGAACGCGTCTCCGTTCCCTTCTGGACATAGAAATTCGCGCCGTTATCGAAGGCCTCGATCACGACCTCCTCCCTCCCCTTGCCTGTGAAAAGTATGAATGGCGTCTTGTCACCCATGGCCCTCAATACCTTGAGGAACTCGATCCCATCCATCAATGGCATCTGGTAATCGGAGACGACGGCGTCGTATTGATGCATCGATAGTATCTTCAGTGCTTCTTTGGCGGAATCGATCGTGTCGACCTTAAGGTCGTCGTATGTCTCGAGCAGTTCTTTCGTGAGGGTGCATAGTACCTGATCATCATCGACAGCTAGTACGCGGATGGGTGACTCGTTCATCTCAACACGACACTTCTGCCATCGCTAGGTCTGCTTAAATCTCTTTCATTCATCTTCCCATGCTGTCGTAGGTACCATACTTCTTGGCGGACCCCACAAGAGCGAAGATATTCTCCTCCCTCAACGCATGATGCACCTCGCACCCTGCGCTCAGCCAGAACATGCCATTTTCCTTAGCGGAATCCATAACGGCCTTGGCCTCCATCTCGACCTCCTCCGGGGTCCCATTGCACATGACGTCCGTTGCCTCGGAGACCCCGACGTTGCCGGCCAAGATCACCTTTGAGCCGTACTTCCTCTTGACCGAACCCATGTCCACAAGTTCATGGAAAGATATCGCTCCGCATCCCGTAGATACCATGTCCTCGAGGAACGGGGTCGCGTCCTGGCACTGATGAAAGCAATAGGGAACGTTCATAGCCTTGCAGATGCCCGCCTGGTACTCCGAAACGAACTCCTTATACTGGTCACGACCGACCGTAAGGTCGTTGAATCCGCCGCTGACCGATCCTATCCCGAAGGCGCCAGCGTTGATCATGGCCTTGCCGAACTCAACATTGAAGTCGGAGATCTTCTTCAGAAGGAGATGCAACACCGCCTTATTTGTTGCCATCATCGGAAATATCGTCGAGTAATGGCCCTTAAGGACGTCCGTGGCGGCGTCCGCAGGCGAATTGAGGAATCCGATTATCGGCACCTCATTGTCATATTTCCTGCTAAGGTCGGATATCGTCCGCAGTACCGTTTGACATCTGGGAACGTTCTTGGGGTCCGGGACCTCTAGATCGTCGATGTCATCGATGCTGTTGACGGCGAACTTGGTCACGACAGGCATCCTCATACCAAGCCCGCATTTCATGATATATTCGCATTTACTACCGAAAGCCTCCCCAGTCAATCTAAAGTCAAGCGGCAGGAAGAAATTATCCGCTCCATACCTTTCGTACTGCTGCAGCACGTTGTGATATAGCTTGGAATGGTTGTTGAGCAGCTCGCACCAGGTCACGTCTTCCCGGACCGCCGCGTACTGGGCCGCCGACTGGAAGAACAGGACGACCGGAACGCGGTCAGGAATGTCACGGTCGATCGTCGCCTGGACCCTTTGAAGGGCCGACATCGGTCTCATTTGTTCACTTCCTTCATCTCCCGTACCTTCAACCAGGCGACAGTGTCCCTCTCGCCCTTTCCGTAGAAGTCGGCCCCGATGTCGTCGGCGAATCTCTGGGACACCTGTCCTCCGCCCACCAGGATCACCACATCCTTTCGGATGTCATTATCGATCATCGTATCGATGATCTCCCGCATACCCATCAATGTCGGCGTCATCAGCGTCGAGATCGCAACATAGTCCGGTCTGGACTCGATGATATTTTTGATGAAGGTCTCCGTAGGAACGTCCCTGCCGAGATCGATGCAGTTGTAACCATGCGCTTCTATCATCACCTTGATGAGGTTCTTCCCGATGTCGTGAATGTCCCCTTCGACGACACCGATGACCATTCTCCTCCCCTGGCGTTCAAGGTCGATCGTGAGATGAGGTCGAAGGATGTCGAAAGCGGCGTAGAAGGTATTGGCCGAAGCAAGGACCTGCGGAAGATATGTTTCCTTCCTGTCATACTGCTCTGCGACGGTCCTCATTCCCGCGTTGAGCCCGTTTATGACCGCATCGGTGACGTCCATCTCCCCCGAGACGATCTCCAGCGCTGTTGCTGTCGCGGCATCACTATCCATTTCGATGATGGCCTTCTTCAATTTCTCCAATATCTCATTGCTCATAGTCAGTTCCCGAGAGGAGACCCCCGACCGTTCCAGCGCCTGATCGATCGGACATTCGAACGCAGTTCCTTCGACTTCCACGCATTAGGCGTTCTGCTTTCAATCTCAATATTATTCTATTCATTGAACAGACTATTTAAAATATTTATTGTCCAAATTGTCAAAATGTTGTTTTTCGGGGGATGGCATGTAAATATGCTATGAATGTCCGCTGTTCGAACGCATAACGATCGTGACGCGATCGTTTCCATTCGGTGATTTTTAAATGGGGGTCGATGATACCCTTTTCAGCACTTCATTCTCAAGAGCAAGAGGGCGCAGAAGGCCATTATAATATCGTGAACGCCATATCAAATGAAAAATCGCAGGCACTTGTAATGACGGGTTTTGCCTGGTGGGGGAGACGAGATTGACCATGAATAGCACCGGCCGAACATCATTGACGATACGAATCAGCCAGCTCCTCCCGGTGGCGCTCATCCTCCTTCTAGCCATTTCCGCCATCTACGCGATCTCTTTCCTGAACTTCTTCTGGATGTTCATCGCCATCACAGCGCTGGTGGTCTCGGTGATACCTGGGTTGAAGGGAGGGACCATGTTCGGCGCATGGAACCTGTGGGTGCCCGCCATAATATCCGGCCCTTATGTGCTGGGTTTCGTCTCGTACGAGTTCGGGTTCGAGCCGTTCGACCTAAAATCGCCGATATTCTGGGTGATCGGGAGCATGGCCCTGTTCTCGCTTAGCATAATGCTCATGGGCACACTCACTCTGACCAAGGTCAGATTGAACACGTCGTTCACTGTGATCTTTACCTTCGTTCTTTACGAGGCCCTTCTGGCCATGCAGGGGCCGATCGACCTTTACCTGAACGGGCATATCGGAACCTCATATTTCGAGGACAACATGGTGCTGATGGGATACCTGATCGTCTGCTCGGTGATAGGCTTGGCGCTGACGGCGGTCATAAGGACGAGGCTCGGCCTCATCACGCTCTTCCAGAGGCCCGAGAAGGGTTCATGGGGCTTCAAGCACAAGGATGGGTTCTGGACAACGGTCTTTTTCACATTGCTGTTGATCTCGCTGATAATCATCAGTCAGATCGGTCGAAACGGCTATTCTCTATGGACCGGGGTAATATCCATCCTGCTTATGTGGACCCCGCAGGCATTGGACATGGGGGGGCTGATCCGCCTTCCTCATTTCGTGATAATCATCATCGGCCTCTCCTTGTTCCTAAACTCCTTCGGCGTCGTGACAGGCCTGTACGACGATACATTTTGGTGGGACAAGCTGACGCACATCATCTCAGGGTTCGCCGTGGCGGCCATAGCGACAGTGGCATTGTTGATCCTCCAGAACATGAACAAGATCAGCGTCCCGCCCTACTGGTACGTTTTCTTCATCTTCATCATCGTGATGTTCTTCGAGGCTACCTGGGAGATCATCGAGTTCGTGCTCGATAACACCGTCGGCACATCGATGCAGTACGGTAAGATGGACACGGTGAACGACCTCATGTCCGATTCGATCTCGGGCATCGTGGCCGGGGCCGGGTCCGCATATTACGTCAAGAGAAATGGCTCTGAGGATTACATCGCGCGCTGCGAGGCGGAGAGGATGTGCCAGATATTCGATTCCTCTCTCTAAGACAGTTTCATGGTATGTGCGCATATCAAAGGGTAAGGATATATTCCCGGCCATGCAGTAGGGTCGTGATGCCGACATCGTCAACTTCACGATCAGGACGGACGAGGCTCCATTGAACCGGAGGCTATCAAGATGAGCGACGGACATATCCCTCAGATCATAACCATGCTCGATGGGAAAAGAAGGGCTGCGTTGGTGATCAGGCATGCCGAGAGACATCAGATACACAGCGTACTGGATAGCCTGGGCGTCGGTCTCACTGAAAAGGGGAAGGTCGATGCGATGGAGCTCGGCACAAGGCTGCCCCAATTTCCTTATTATAGAGTGTTCCACAGTCCTGCTCTCAGGTGCAGAGAGACAGCGGAGGGGATCGCCGCCGGCATTCGGTCCAATGGAGGTAGGGTGATATTGATCGAGGAGGACGCATCGCTGTGCAGTCCCTATGTCAAGGACGAACGGTGCCTCATCGATGCCGATAGACTAGGAGACCATTTCATGAGGGAATGGCTGGACGGACGGATCGATCAGGATTGGATCCATAGCGCGGAATCCTCAACGGTCCTGGTCCTCGGTCCGGTCATGGAACGAATGTTGGAGGGGGGCGAACATCTGGACGTCCATGTCTCCCATGATTGGGACATCATGCTGATAAGGGAGACCATCTTGGGCATAAGGCACGAGGACGAAGGATGGCTTCATTGCCTCAATGGAATGGTCTTCTATCCCAATGGGCGCGGTTACGAGGCCGTCTATGCAGGCAGGAGGAAAGCCTTCGATATAGATGGTTCGTCCATTCTCAGGGAGTGAGATGTTCGCTCAAGGCCTCTCAGAAAGAGAAAACGATGACCTTGCGTTGCTGGCATGTTCGAAATCGGGGTTGGATGTTGGATGCTCGAAAACAATATTATGAAAATATTTTCTAATGATGAAGATTCTTGACTGGCATGGTCTATTTTCGGGGTTAACAATCCCCTATGGATGGATACTCCATCCGTAACAATCTTTAAGAACGATATACGGCCCTCCTAATCCACTCGCCGCTTTTTCAGGCGATAATAGGTGGAACAATGAGCAAAGAACAGATTTTGGCTGGATTGGAAAAGGCTGTCGTGGCAGGCAAGAAGGATGAGGCGAAGAAGTTTGCCAACGAAGCGCTCTCCAGTGGCGTCAATGCACTTGAGGCAATCGACCAGGGCATGATCAAGGGAATGAACATCGTTGGTGACAGATATGCAGCTCACGAGTACTTCCTCCCGCAGGTCCTTCTGGCCGCGGATGCGATGTACGGAGCTCTTGACGTGCTTCTCCCACACATCCCGAAGGACCAGCTTGCTAAGCAGATCAAGGCGGTCATCGGTGTCGTCGAGGGAGACGTTCACGACATTGGCAAGAACATAGTCAAGACGATGATGACGGCCGGCGGATTCGCCGTTCAGGACCTGGGCCGCGATGTCTCACCAGAGAAGTTCATCGAGGCAGCGAAGGCCCATGATGGCGGTATCGTCGCCATGAGCACCCTCATGACGCCCACGATGGACGGAATGAAGATGGTCATGGATGGCCTGGTCGAGTCCGGGTTGAGGATGAAGTGCAAGACCATCATCGGCGGAGCACCAACGTCCCAGGAGTTTGCGGATGACATCGGAGCTGACTTCCACGCCGTCAACGCCCAAGCGGGCGTCGCGAAGCTGAAAGCAGCAATGCTCTGAGCGAGAAAATAGGGGGAATTGAAAATGGCAGACACAATGAATCACATTGAGAGAGACGTGGCCTCGCTGCAAGACAAGCCTGTCGACAGGCTTACGACCTACCCGTTGGCCATGGGAGTTGCGAGGCGCTGCGTCGGCGACGGAACGATGACATACCGCGAGTGGGCGTCCGACCCGAAGAAGTTCGCAGCCGGCTTCATCGCCGGGCAGAAGTACTTCGACCACGACTGGGCGATAGGCCTGATGGACCTGTCCGTCATGGCAGGAGACCTCGGCGCGCACGTCCGCATGGACGAGCAGAACACGCCGTTCGTCGACCAAGCTATCGTCCACGACCCCGAGGACTACGAGAAGCTTCGGGTCCCTGACATAAAGAAGGGAAGGAGCCACGTCCTCGTTGAGGGGACCGGTATGTTCGTCGAGGCGCTCGGCTCGCAGGTCATCACCGCCGCGTTCCTCGAGGGACCACTGCTCGCTCTGACGCAGACCGCATCCGCCGAGAAGGTCTTCATGGACATGGTCAACGCCAAGTCCGCCGTTCACGCGGCATTGAAGACCATGACGGATTACGACGTCGAGATGGTCAAGGCATTCTCCGCACTGAAGGGAAAGCCCGCCGGATTCGTCTGGGACTACCTCTGGGGCAACTACTCATGCCTCGGCGACCAGCAGTACGAGGAGTTCGAGGGGAAGTACGCAAGAGGGCTCAACGAGCTGGTAGGCAAGGAAGGGATGGCAAACTGCATACACAACTGCGCCGACCTGCCACACCTCGAGACCCAGGTGCGCGCGTGGAAGCCGGCCATCTATTCCATGGCCTACTACCCGCTCATCCCCGGCAGCCCGTCCGCGAAGGAGGTCATCGGCAAGGGATACGCCGACAACTCACTGATAGCCGGCACGATCGACCCACAGCTGTTCGTCCGCGGGACCGTCGAGAAGATGGAGCAGACGACCATGAAGCTGATCCAGGAGGTCAAGACCGCAATGTGCGCGAAGGGCCTGCACTCCCGCTACTGCATATCGTCGGGATGCGAGGTCCCGCCGTCCGTCACGACCAAGCTGGACAACATCAAGAAGTGCGTCGACACGGTCAAGCAGTACGGCCAGATCAAGTGCTAGGCACGTCTGGACCAAACCCCTTCCCTTTCTTATTTTTGGCTCTCTTTAAGATTGAGTGGGTAAGCTTATCGCTTCCCCACTCCGTTACCTTACATTCGTGGACGACAAGCAGCTCTTCCAGGCCACCTTGGGGCTGAAAGCCCCATGGTTCGTGAGCGAGGTCAAGCTGAACAA
>JAJFUT010000124.1 GCA_021372315.1 Methanobacteriota archaeon | reverse complement strand
AACTGGGCATACCGCACATCGTTTTCACCGGAGGCGAGCCGACGATGTACGAAGGCCTCGAACAGCTCGTCGCGAGGTCGGAGGAGTTCGGCCAGGTCACAGGAATGGTGACGAACGGGCGCAACCTGCGCAAGCCGGGCTACCTGCACGACCTCGTCGGGAAGGGGCTGGACCACGTGCAGATAACGGTCCTTTCGTCGAAGGAGGACTTACACGACGGCCTGGTCGGCGAGAAGGGGGCCTGGAAGGAAACGGTCGAAGGCCTCAAGACGGCTCTGGGCGAGCAGATGTACGTGAGCACCAACACGACGATCATGCGCTCCAATCTCGATGGCCTCGATGACACCATGCGCTTCCTTATTGCCCTAGGCGTCAAGAACATCGCGTTCAACGGGATCATACGATCCGGGAAGGGCGTCGACACGGAAGGCGTCAGCTACGAGGAGCTGGCCGCAGCACTGACGAAATTGAAGAGGATGGCCGACGAGAACAAGGTGAAGCTGATCTGGTACACACCGACGCCGTATCACGAGTTCAACCCGATCAACTACGGGCTCGGCATCAAGCAATGCACGGCCTGCTCGCTCAACATGGCGATAGAACCGGACGGCACGGTCCTTCCCTGCCAGAGCTATTACGAGCCGTTGGGGAACATCCTCTCCGACCCCTGGGAGAAGATCTGGGAGCACGACCTTTGCAAGCGCATCCGCGGGAGGAGCTACCTTGACGGCGAATGTGTTGACTGCCAGATGAACGAGGTCTGCGGAGGCGGTTGCCCGCTGTCGCGTGAACATGGCGACTACATATGCCTCGACCGGCACTCGAGCATGTGATCAGGGTTTCCTTCCGATCGCGTAGAACATCGGATTGAAAAGGAAGAGGGAACCGTCAGCCAAAGCCTTGTCCCAGGCGGACCTGGCGCGCTCCATGGTCCGCTCGTCCGCTCTGTTACCGACCGCCTTCGAGATCGAGCTCCATTCGGCCTCGGCCTCTTCCCTCATCTGCGATGGGGACCAAACGCCGGAGTGCACGCCTTGATCGACCGCTAGGCCGGCCATCTCCATCATGTGCGCGAGCCTTCTTCCGATGAAGGGGTCCGCGCCCTCCTCGATGAGCGAATCGGTCAGATGTCCGTCGAGGTCGGCGACCTCCTTCGGGTGGCAAATCCTACCGCCGTAATCGGGTTCGGCCAGGCAGATCACGTATCTCCTTGAGACCCGGGCCATCTCCTTCATGGCCAAGGCCGGGTCCTTGACCCAGAGCAGGGTGAACGAACAATATGAGATGTCGAAGGAACCGTCCTCGAAGGGAAGGTCCATGGCATCTCCCTGAACAGCGTCCATCCCTCGGCCATTGGCCGTACGGACCATGTCCGGGTCGATGTCGACCCCTTTGACGTCGAGCAACGGAGAGAGCATTTCCATGACGAGCCCGGGCCCGCAGCCTACGTCCAGAGCGGTCGGCCGACCATCATCGCAGGATCGGTCCCTCAGAACCTTCGTGCGCATGATCCAGTGCCAGGATTCGCCCAGCCAAGCCAGCTGTCTCCTCAATTGCTCCTCGGACGTGACCGATGGTTTCGTCACGGAGAACGAATGGAAGCAGACCTGAAAGAACTTACCGTTAGATGGACGACGATCGATAGGCCGATCGAGCTTGTAAAGGAAGGCCCCGACATTAAGGACGACTGGACCGGACAGCGTTCACTATGTCAGAATGAAAGAAAAAGGAAAGGGGTGCGTCGTTCCGACGCCTTTCGTTCTTCTCGATGTTCAGCGGACCGAATCGATCTCGTCGTCGTTGCGCTGTCTCTGCTGATACTGCTGGGGCGCCGCTCCCTGCGCGTTCTTCGGAACGGTCTTTTGTTCCGCCCGGGTGTTCATGCCTGACCTTCCCTGGGCGTCCAGCATGTACTTGCTCTTGGCCCCGGTGATGATCAGCAGGATCTTGATCGTTCCCTCGATCTCGGGGTCGATGGAGCATC
>JAJFUT010000113.1 GCA_021372315.1 Methanobacteriota archaeon | reverse complement strand
ACTCCTGCGGGAGGCACGAGGAGGCGGACCTGGGGCTGGAACTGTGCACGACGTCCAGGGAGGACGAGGCGTTCGTCGAGATACTGAAGAAGGTGAAGAACCAGCTCCATCGGCACAGGGTGAGCCTCAAGGAAGGGATCGCCGAGTTCGACGATGCGATGCTGATGGAACTGAATTTCATCCAGTACTATCGGACGGGCGATGGCTATGGATTGCCGCAAACGATGGAGACGACCCTAGGCTCCGTTCTCGGTATGGTGCTATCCTCTGGAAAGGTCCCGGACAACAAGCCCCTGCTGGCCTTCGCATTCTCCGATGTCGGTAAACTGAAGGTCTCCGCGAGGGCAACGAAGAACCTGGTGGCGCAAGGATTGGACCTCTCCGTTGCTATGAAAAGGGCCGCGGAGGCAGTGGACGGCGTTGGCGGAGGTCACAACATCGCAGCTGGTGCGACGATACCCCTGGGAAGGGAGGATGATTTCCTGAAGAAGGTCGATGAGATCGTCTCGGGCCAGCTCAACGATTGACCCTTTCCTTCGATCGTGCTATTCGCTCTTCAAGGACCGACCATATTTTTATTTTGTATATTATATTTATTTGTCATCTTATAGAAACGAAAAATTGAAGGAAGGTGTTTATTTGAAAAAGTTCAGGCGATCAGTCCTGGTTCCACTGCTTCTCTTCCGGCGTGTCGCCAAGGAGCTTGATCAGTATCGCCTTCTGCGCGTGCAACCTGTTCTCCGCCTGGTCGAAGACCACGCTGTGCGGTCCGTCCATGACGTCAGCGCTGATCTCCATGCCCCTGTGGGCCGGAAGACAGTGCATGGCGATGGCGTCAGGCTGAGCCTGCGACATGAGCCTCTTGTTGATCTGATACGGAAGGAAGATCTTCAGTCGCTCCTCGGCCTGGTTCTCCTGACCCATCGACACCCAGACGTCCGTATAGACGGCGTCGGCACCTTTGGCCGCCACCATCGGATCGTCAATGATCTCGACGCTGCCGTTGTACTTGTCGGCGATGCTCTTCGCCAGACCGGTCCTTTCCTTGTCCGGCTCGAATCCCTTCGGGACGGCCGCTATGAAGTCCATACCGCACATCGCCGCGCCCAGCATGAGCGAGTTGCATACGTTGTTTCCATCACCGACGTAGGCGACCTTGATGCCGCGCAGTCTTCCTTTGTATTCCTTGATCGTGAGCAGGTCGGCCATTATCTGGCACGGGTGCTCCACGTCATCGAGCGCGTTGATCACCGGAACGGATGCGTTGTGAGAGAGCTCCAGCATCATCGCGTGCTGATATGCCCTGTACATTATCCCGTCGACGTAGCGGGACAGCACCTTCGCCGTGTCCGCCACCGTCTCCCCGCGCCCCAGCTGGAGATCCTTCATGCTGAGGTTGAGCGCGTATCCGCCCAGCTCCAGCATTCCGACCTCGAACGACACCCTCGTACGCGTGGACGATTTCTCGAATATCATTGCGAGCTTCTTTCCCTTCAAGGGAGCTTGGTCCTTGTACTTGCCTGCTTTCATCTCCTCTGCAAGCACGAGCAGTTCTCCGAGGATGTCCTCGACGTCCAGCATTGAAATGATGTCGCGTTTCATTAGTGTTTTCTCCTTTTCATATATCGGCAATATCTCCCGATTTCAGATTGTTTGCACGGTCGAATCGATTTTAAATTAATTGATGGTTTGCAGACAAAATGAATTTTATTATGTCCATTTTTATTGACCGATGAGACCCGTGTGAGGATTATGACAGCTTTCTATACTTAAGGGGATAGCCCTCAACATAGTTGTCGTTTTCGCATTCTCGTTCCGTTTTCCAGGAACCATTGATAAGAGGACCTTATGCCTTCCTCGAGGCCGATGGACGCCGTCCATCC
>JAJFUT010000097.1 GCA_021372315.1 Methanobacteriota archaeon | reverse complement strand
TTGAGATCTGGCAGTTACACGACCGAGGAGGTGCGCGAGATGATCCAGACCAATTACGGCGTAGAATACACCTCCAAACAGGTGCGCATCATCATGCGTAAGATGGGTCTGAACTACGCCAAACCTTTCCAGCATGACTATAAATAAAAAATGTGATTCTTTACAGAATCGCGATGTCTAGCTAGATCATTCAAGGGACTTCAAACGGTCCATCGTCAGTTTGAACATCCTCTTCATCTCGTCCTCGCTGTACGATAGCTCGTCCGTCTTCTTCATCCCAATGTCGGTCACGAGCACATGGACAGTAGGGACGATACCGTTCTTCTCGAGTATCTTCTTCGCGCAGCCGACCGGGCATCCATCTACGGCGAGTATCACCTTCGTCTGCTTGGCCGCGTTTATCGCCATCATCCCTCCGCTTCCGACGGCGGCGATGCATGCCATGCGGCCGATCCCCTTCTTTGACATGTCCTTCGTAAGGTCGTTCGCTAGCTGACCGACGTTGCACGCACCGGCGCAGGGGAAGATCATCAGTTCCTGTGGCTTGCAGTTGCATTCTTGTTCAGGGTCCAATCGAGCACCGGATGAACATTCGAGTCACCAATATGTAACGATATCTAGGACGTTCATTGGATGGAAACGCCCGGTAAACTTATAATCCGACCAATTCCCATAATGAGCACCATTCGGTGCTTGAATGAAAGAGTTCGATCTCATCGTCGTCGGTTCGGGTGCGGGCCTTTCCGTAGCTGGGAGAGCAAGGCAGAAGGAGATGAAGGTCGCCCTGATCGAGAACGGTCCCTTGGGTGGCACATGCCTTAACAAGGGATGCATACCGAGCAAGATACTGATACACCCGGCCGAAGTGATGAGGATGGTCCAGGACGCAAGGCGGATCGGAGTGAACGCCGACATCGTCAGCATGGACTTCGACCTCGCCATGAGAAGGATGTGGGACCTCGTCCTTCCCGACAGGGAAGGGATCGCCGAAGGGATCAAGCAGGACCCCGGTCTAACGCTGTATCACACGACAGGCACGTTCGTCGGGCCGTTCACGATGCAAGTGGACGACGAGATCATCAAGGCGCCCAGGGTCGTCATCGCATGCGGTGTCAGGAGCCATATCCCCAAGGTTCCTGGCCTCGAGGAGAACGGCTATCTCCTGTCAGAGACGGTCTTCGACATAAAGGTCCTCCCGAAGAGCCTGATAATCCTCGGAGGGGGATACAAGGCGATCGAATTCGGTCACTTCTTCTCAGCGTTCGGAACGAAGGTGACGATAGTGGGTCACAATGCATCGCTTCTGCCCAGGGAGGAACCCGAGGTCAGCGACCTTATGTTGCTCAAGTCCCGCGAGCACATCGACGTTCACGTCAACAAGGATGTGACAGAGGTCAAGCGCGTTCCGGAGGGCAAGATGGTCATCTTCAAGGACAGGACGACGAACGATTTCGGAGCGGCGACCGCGGAGGAGATCCTCGTGACCACGGGCGTCGTGAGCAACACGGACACGCTCGGCCTAGCATTGACGGGGGTCAAGCTGGACGACAAAGGGTACGTCGTCATCAACGAGTTCCTAGAGACATCCCAGCCGGGGATATGGGCCATTGGCGACGTCATCGGGAGGACGATGTTCAGGCACACGGCGAACTATCACGTCGACCTCGTTTGGAAGAACATGTTCTCCAAGAACAAGACACCGATCGACGAGCACGCCGTGCCGCACGCGGTCTTCGGGCATCCCGAAGTTGCGTCCGTCGGCATGACACAGGAGGATGCCAAACGGAAGGGGATCACGTTCTTTGTCGGCAGAGCGAACTATCTTGATTGTGCGATGGGCTATGCGATGGACGAGCAGGACGGTTTCGTCAAGGTGATCGTCGAGGCGAGCACGTACAAGATATTGGGGGCCAGCATAATCGGCCCCCACGCATCGATGCTCATTCAATCGATAGTGTATCTAATGAACTCGGGAGATCAGACGTTCATACCGCTGGCGAACAGCCAGACGATACACCCGGCCCTTTCCGAGGTCGTGGTGAGGGCTTTCGGTAACCTGATGGACCCGGAGCACAAGCATGATCACGGCTGATTCTGGGTCTTCTTGATGCGGCGCATCTGCATCGCCTCGATCTTGTTCTTCCTGGTCTCCTTCTTGCGCATGATGGCCTTGCTGGCCGCTGCCGCCAGGAAAGGTATCGGGGGCGTCAGGAAGATCAGGGAGCCGAAAAGACAGACGATCTTTTGATCGACCGACATCTTAGCGACCTTGGGCGCGATCGGGTCGTCGGACGTCCCTCGCAGGACGCCGAAAATGGATTTGAGCATCATCTTGTCGGCGGCGAGGACTATGCCTATGCTCCAGGTCACGCCCACGTTGAGAGGCGACGGCTTGCCTTCGACCTTGGTCGTCTTCTCCGATATCGCCTTCTTGAAGTCATCGATCCCCTGTCCTTCGAACAAGGTGTATGTGCACCCTATCTGATTCAGCGAGTGTGCGTCGGACCCCGCGACCTTCGCCCATTTTCCTGACTTAGAATACTCCATCGCACGGTCGTTCGCACCGCCGTACGGATGCCCTCCATTGATCACCTCGATGCCATCGACCGATATCTCGTCGATGAGGTTCCCGATGCCAGGAACGTGATAGCTGAATGGATGCGGAGAGATGACGATGCCGCCTTGCGCCTTGATCCTATCTACGGTATCCTTGAGGCTCAGGCCCAAGGGTATCTCCTCGGTCAGGAAAAGACCGATTATCTCGCCATGGAGCGTGTTGATCTCCTCCCCGACGACGACATGGATGTCGTCGAACTGCTCCGCGAACTTCTGCGCCTTGAACGCGCCCTTGGTGCAATTGTGGTCGGTGATGCAAAGGATGTCGATCCCCCTCTGGCGGGCGATCATGACGACATCTTCGGGATCCGACACGGACTCAGGAAATCTGAGGATCCCGTATGCACCGATACCCGAATATTTGGTATGGACATGGACGTCCGCTCTGCTCAATTTCCCAGTCATTTCCTCACCGACGTGGTCCATCATCTCTCACCAAGGGGTCCAATCCAATCTAGGCCCGTTAAACGTAAACCTACTTTATCAAGGCTTCTTCGTTGCTTCCATTTGGACGAATGCTCGTTCAATGGTCAATACGTATGTGCAGCCCCCCAAAAAGCCGCACATCAACCCGAGGCACCTCTCATGACATAACTTTTTTCGCTATGGTCCTGCCGAACTCGAAGCATCTCTTCCTTCCCTCCTCCATGGGATTGAAGCGGATATCGATGTCCTCGAACACGAACTCCAGCCCGGAGTTGACCAGAACCTCCTTGAGGGCCTTCGTGCCCGCCGACGCCCATCCGTACGAGCCGAACACCGCTCCGTACCTGTTCTTCGGCTTCAACCCCTTGATGTACCAGGCCGTGTCAGCCATGGTAGGGAAGATCCCCATGTTCATGGTCGGCGTGCCCAGGACCACCGCTTTGGCGTCGAGTATCTCTCTCATTATCTGGCTTCTGTCCATTGTGCTGACCTTGCACAGCTGGACGTCCACACCTTCGGACGCGACCCCCTCGACGATGCTCTGAGCCATCATCTCGGTGGACCCCCACATGGTATCGTAGATCACGACGACCTTCTTCTTGGTCTCATGGTTCGACCAGGCGGAATATCTCGCGAGTATCTCACCGATCATCGTCCTCCAGATGATGCCATGCGCCGTGGCGAGCATCTTGATGTCTAGCCCCTTCACCTTTTCCAGAGCGGACTGATATTGGCTTCCGAACGGCATGAGGATGTTCGCATAGTACTTCGCCGCCTCATCGAAGAGAGTAGGGGCGTCGACCTCGTCGTCGAAACGCCTGCTCGACGCGAAGTGCTGTCCGAAACCGTCCATTGAGAAGAGGATGCGGTCTTCCTTGCAATATGTCATCATCGAATCGGGCCAGTGCAGCATCGGGGTCTCGATGAACTTGAGCGTTCTCTTGCCGATGCTCATCTCCTCGCCGTCAGCGACCTTGACGACGTTCATAGGGCCGAAGTTGAGGGGCAAGTGCTCGGAACCTTTCCTGGATGCATATATCGGAGCTCCTGTCATCTGCTGCATGATCTGCAGTCCGCTCGAGTGGTCGTTCTCGCTGTGGTTCGATATTATGATATCGATATCCTTCGGGTCTATGACGGACCGTATTCTGGAAACGAGCTGGTTGATGAAAGGGGCCTTTACAGCATCTATCAAAGTGATCTTCTCATCGATGATGAGGTATGAATTGTACGACGTCCCCCTTGGGGTGGCATAACCGTGGAAGGTTCGTGCGTTCCAATCTATCGCTCCGACCCAATATATGTCCTCAGCTATCTTGACCGCTTCCATCAGATCACGCTCCTTTTTGATATTCCAGCAGGTTGTATCTAGAACTTGCGCCGATGGTCCAACGCCCTGAATACATTTCGTGTCCCATTGTGTCGGACCGACCAGCTTCACTGCGAATAATAGTATTCTCCCTTGCTCTTCTGCTCCCTGTCGAGCCTCGAACCAGGCTTGTTTATCCTAGGCCTGTTCGTATCGTTGTCCCTTCTGAAAGTGATGTCGACCTTGTCAAGGAACATGTTCATTCCCTGCCTCATGTCGAACGGCCCTTTGCCGACGCCGTTGAAACCGGGCTTACCGTCGAACACCATCATCGAGTCCGAGACCATGTCCAGGAAATAGATGTCATGGTCAACGACCATCGCGCTCCTTCCGCGCTTCTCCATCGTCCTCCTGATCGTCTTTGCCGCCTCCATCCTCTGATTGGAATCAAGGTAGGCCGAGGGCTCGTCCAGAAGGTATATCTCGGCGTCCCTTGCGAGGCATAGGGCTATCGAGACCCTCTGCAGCTCACCGCCAGAGAGCGTCATGACGTTCTTCTCGAGCAGCACCTTGAGGTTCAAGGGATGCGCGATCTCGGTCTGGAAGAACCCAGACTCGAAGAAGTCCTTCACGTACGTGTTGAAGAGGTCAATGACGGTCCCATCGAAGTCGGGCGTGATGTACTGCGGCTTGTAACTGACCTTCACGTTGTGGTCCAGCGTGCCCTTGGTGGGCTGCTGCACGCCTGCGAGCATCTTAACGAAGGTCGTCTTTCCGATGGCGTTCGGTCCGACTATGCCTATGGTCTCTCCGATATCGATCGACCCGGGCTCGACCGTCAGCTTGAACGAGGGGTATTCGCAGCTTATCTCATCATACTTCAGGAGATTGACCCGCTCCCAGTTCGAGCGTGCGGGGTGGCTCTCGAACCTTATCGGGTAATCCCTGAACCTGATGTTCTCCTCTTTGGCGTATCCGTCGAGGTAGACGTTGATCGACGCCCTCACCTGTCTTGGTTGGGAGAATATGCCGTACGCGCCTTCCGCTCCGAAGACGAGATAGACGTTCTCTGCAAGGAAGTCCAGAATGGCCAGGTCGTGCTCGATGACGATCACGTGCTTGTCCTTTGCCATCGATTCGATGATCTTCGCGATCTTGATCCTCTGGTAGATGTCGAGGTAGGACGACGGCTCGTCGAAGAAATAGATGTCGGCGTCCTTCATTATCGTCGCGGCCAAGGCGACCCTCTGAAGTTCGCCGCCCGACAGTTCGGTCATGTTGCGCTTGATCGCCTCTTCGAGCTCCAGCATCGCGACGACCTCATCAAGGGACATCATTTCCTCGACCTTCTTGAGGAGGTCTATGACCGGCCCCTTGAACACCATCGGCAATCTGTCGACATACTGGGGTTTGAGCGACGTCCTGAACTTCTTGTCATAGACGTTCTTAAGATAATCGTGAACCTCCGAACCAGCGAAATGGTCCAAGACCTCTTCCTTTGTAGGAGGGTTTTCGAATCGGCCGAGGTTCGGGACGATCTCGCCGGAAAGCATCTTGAAAGCGGTGGACTTCCCGATCCCGTTCGGACCGAGTATACCGGTGACCAGGCCCTTCCTTGGCACTGGTAGGCGGTACAGCCTGAAGGCGTTCTCGCCGTATTGATGAACGATGTCCTCGAGCAGCTCGTCGGGCAGACCGATGATCTTGATCGCCTCGAAGGGGCACTTGTGGACGCATATCCCGCATCCTTGGCACAGCTCTTCGGATATCTCAGGCTTCCCGCCCTCGCCCATCACGACGACCTCGACTCCCGTTCGGACCATCGGACAATACTTTATGCACTCGGTGTTGCACTTCTTCGGCTGACAGCGGTCCTTGAGGAGGACGGCGATTCGCATAAGGAACGCAATAATCCCCTCCCATAAAAAACTGATTGTCCCACACGGCGCGGAGGAACGAACCTTTCGTCAACTGGCAATTGTTGTTACCTTTAAATGCTTAATGCTCGATTCGGAAACGATTCAAATGGCAAAGGTATTGGTCTGTGTGGCTTGGCCCTATTCGAACAGTGCTATACACCTAGGGCATGTAACGGGCTCTCTGCTCCCTCCAGACATCTTCGCCAAGTTCCACGCCCTCAAGGGCGACGACGTCCTGATGGTCTCCGGATCGGACCAGCACGGAACGCCGGTCACGGTGACGGCGGACAAGGAGGGCACGACGCCCGAGGTGATCGCCGAGAGATACCATGCGATCAACAAGAAGGCCATCGAGGACCTGGGAATAAACTTCAGCCTCTTCACCAAGACCCACACCGAGAACCATTTCGAGGTCGTTCACGACGTGTTCATGCGCCTGAAGGACAAAGGATACCTTTACACGAAAACGACCTTGCAGTATTATTGCCCGAAGTGCGAGAAGTTCCTGCCTGACAGGTATGTCGAGGGAACGTGCAAGCATTGTGGCAACGAGAGGTCCAGGGGGGACCAGTGCGAGAGCTGCGGGACCACCTTCGAGCCGGGGGAGCTCCTCAACGCAAGATGCACAAACTGCGGCACCGAACCCGCCCTTCGCGAATCGGAGCATTTCTTCCTAAAGCTCAGCGCCTTCCAGCAGGAACTTCTCGATTACGTCGCCGACAAGGACTACTGGCGCGCCAACACTCAACTGTTCACGCACAACTGGCTGGAGTCCGGCCTGAAGGACCGTGCCATCACGAGGGACATGTCATGGGGAGTCCCCGTTCCCGTGAAGGGATTCGAGGGAAAGGTCATCTACGTCTGGTTCGAGGCGGTCATCGGCTACCTCAGCGCCTCGAAGGAATGGGCGAAGAGCACCGGGGACCCGGACGCGTGGAAGGCGTATTGGACGGACCCGGACGTGAGAAGCTACTATTTCCTTGGCAAGGACAACATACCTTTCCACACTATCATCTGGCCCGCCATCATCATGGGGTACGGTGGACTGAACCTTCCATATGATGTTCCGGCGAACGAGTATCTCACGTTCAAGGGGGAGAAGTTCTCGAAGAGCAGGGGCGTCGGCATCGACGTACCAAGCATACTGAAGAAGTTCGATTCGGACCTGGTCCGCTACTACATGGCGGCCAACATGCCGGAGGGCAAGGACACCGACTTCTCCTGGGACGATTTCGACGTCAAGATCAACAATGAGCTGGTCGCAACGCTGGGAAATTACTATCACAGAGTGCTGAGCTTCACGCACAAGAACTTCGGGGAGGTCCCGGTGCTAACGACCGAGGTCGCCGACAAGGAGGGCGTCGAGGTAAGAAAGGCCATAGGCCAGGCCATGGAAGAGATGGACGAGCTCCTCTCCACATGCCAGTTCAAGAAGGCATTGAAGACCATCATGGACCTCGCACAGTTCGGGAACAGGTTCTTCGACGCGGTCGCGCCCTGGGCGCTGATGAAGACCGACAAGGAGAAGTGCGGGGCGGTTCTGAACCTCAACCTGGAGCTAGTGAAGGCGCTGGTCATCATGAGCTATCCGTATCTGCCTAGGTCGGCCAACCAGGCATGGACCCTTCTCGGCAACCACGGCAAGGTCGGCAAGGGGTCATGGGAAAGCATCGAATCACCGATGGTCTCGGGACAGAAACTTCAATTGCCTAAACCTCTATTTGAAAAGATAGTCGTAGAGAAGGAGAGCAACATGTTCCAGGAATTCTCCAAGCTCAATCTCAAGGTCGCTCAGATCAAGGACGTCTCGGACCATCCGAACGCCGAGAAGCTGTACGTGCTTAAGCTGGACGCTGGAAAGGATGTGCAGCTCGTCGCCGGAATCAAGGCGTACTACACCAAGGAGCAGCTCATCGGCAAGAAGATCGTCTACATATCGAACCTGCAACCGGCGAAGCTGCGCGGCGTCGAATCTCAGGGGATGATGCTAGCGGCGGAGGCGGACGAAAAGGTGTTCGTGCTGACGCCGGGTGGAGACGCCGAGCCGGGAGAGGCCGTCAACAGCGGAATGCCGCAGGGCGAGAAACAGATCAGCTTCTCTGATTTCCAGAAGTTCGTTCTCAGGACCGGTCACATCGTAGGTGAAGGCGAGGTCGACATCGGCTGGGCGGTCAAGGTCAAGTTCCCGGAGGGGACGAAGGTCCCGTCGCAGGTCGCAGTGTTCCTGTCTTCGGCAGATGCCAAGGAAGGACTGCCACTGTTCACGGAGAAAGGAACGCCGATAACCGTGGACGGGGAGCTCGGCAACGGAGCACAGGTCAGATGAAGTTCGACCTGCACATCCACACGATCTATTCGCCGGATGGCAGGAACAGAGTGCAGGACGTCATAGATATCCTGAGGTCCAAAGGTTTCGCGGGCGCGGCGATAACGGACCACAACTCCCCCGAAGGCGGGAGGGAGGCATTGGAACTGGACCCCGAGGGTTTCATCGTCATCCCAGGGATCGAGGTCAGCTCGGATAGCGGACATATTTTGGCATTGAACGTAACCGAGCCGATCGAGAGGGGGATGAGCGTCATCGACACGATCGATGCTATACACGCCAAGGGGGGCATCGCCATCGCGGCGCATCCTTATCGATACTGGTCCGGGCTTGGTGAGGAGAACGTCATCGGAAGGCCTTTTGACGCGGTCGAGGTCTTGAACGCCCGGTCGAACCATGTATCGAACGATAAGGCAGTCGACCTTGCAAGAATCTTGAAAAAGCCCGTCACAGGCGGTTCGGACTCGCATGAGAACGCCACGCTTGGTGCCGGTTATACAGAGGTCCCTGACGGCTGCGATGCTGCGGATAAGGTCATAAAGGCGATAATGGAAGGCCGATCGGGAACCGACGGGTCCAGCAGGACGGTCGGTCACACGCTCCAGTACGTCAGCAAGTCGGTCTCGCAATGGGTCGGCCGCGGAATGAAGAGAATGTGATCAAGCGGCCGATATGATTTTCTTCGCTTCGTCGATGATCTTCTTGAGGTCCGCCTCTGGACGGAGCTCTATCCCAACGATGTGCTTCCCCCCCGCACCCAGGATCAGCATGTTGGTCCTGTTCAATCGAAGGAAGACGTGGTCAAGATCGTCCCCCATCTCGCCCCCGAGCTGCTCTGCCGCGCCGAGCATCATCGAGGTGATCGCCGAGAACATTGTCCTGTCTGTCATTTCAGGGGTCGTCCCGATCGTGAAAACACCCGCGCGGGAGGCCATGTAGACCGAGACCACTCCGTCCAGCCTCGACAGCTTCGTCACGACGTCGTTGAACTTCGATATTTCGGCGACCATAGGACCTATTCAATCAAATGGAAAATTGCGTTAAAATAACTATCGTCCATTTTGTCAAAATATAAAGCTGGAACGAATCGTCGATATGCTCGGCGATCTATCAAAATCATGTCGTTCGCATAATTTCGATCGATCATCAATCAAAAGAGATTTATCGCATTCACATCATCATAGTCCGATGGCTCCTTTATCGTTCAGACTGGGAAGGGTTGCTCCTAGGTCGGAGACGGGGAAGATAGCTTCGATATTGGTAGAATCCCTCGCAAGCCCGCTAGCCTTGGAGAGGCGCAGGATGGAGAACAGGGTCATCACTCTCGCCAAGAAGGAGCCCATCGCCGTCGTTGAGATGCTGCTGCATTTCTATGACTCTGACATCGAAAGGGTGAGGGACAGCATCAAGTCATGCCTCCTGGAGATCTCGAAGATGTTCGAGGCTAAGGAGACCATAATCGAATCGCTCACCAACTCCGACAAGAACATCAGGAAGGGCGCAAAACTGATAATACCCGACATATGGGGCCCCCCGTCGACCCCGTATTCGACATTGTTCGAGCAGACATATCAGATGATCCAGATCGCAAAGGAGAAGGACATCCCCGTGGAGGACATCGAAACGTTAATGGACCTCTCGAAGCAGACGTTCCTGGACGGGGAGAGCATGAAGGCCATCAACGACATCGGGACCTGTCTCGAGTTCGTGAAACGTCGATACAAGAACTCCGAATCGCTCAAGGTGTACATCGCGGACATGCTGAAGTTGTCCCCGGACATACAGAAAAGCGGGGTCACCATCGTCAACTTCAACGAATCCCTGAAGACCGTCATCAAGGTCAGCAAGAAACGCTCCTTCGATTTCACGCAGGAGGTCATCGACCAGCGCATAATGGAGATGGAGCTCAAGGACCAGCTGAGGAGCATGGGGCAGCTCGTGAAGGAAACCGTCCGAATAAGGCCGGTCATCGAGATGGCCTCCCTCAGCGTGAAGGACGAGAGACTGATATTCAGGATGGCCGAGGTGTTCGAGTCGGTCAACACCAAGAACCTTTCCGGTAATCCATCCAAGTCCATAGAGACGCTGCACGAGTTCCTCTTCAAGGACTTCGAATGGTACTACGATGACGAGGTCATCACGAGGTTGAGCGAGGGGGACATGTCTGCCATGCTCACCATCTACATGTTGGGCATCTCCGTGCT
Source organism: Methanobacteriota archaeon (assembly GCA_021372315.1). Lineage (GTDB taxonomy): Archaea > Thermoplasmatota > Thermoplasmata > Methanomassiliicoccales > UBA472 > MVRC01. The sequence goes on along the minus strand of JAJFUT010000097.1, from coordinate 1,508 downwards.
CAAGGTCGTCTCGTCGATCATCCCGTCGGTCTCGGAGGAGATCTATCAAAAGTACTACCGCGACCTAGAGGGCTCTGTGAGCATCTATACGGTCATGTGGCCCGAGCTGGTGATGGAGCTGGCCAAGGGGATGACCCCTGAGAAATGACCTTCATTCCCTATCGGCCGCGAAATCGTGGTCGGGGACGAAGGCCATTCCAGTCCTACATTTTTATTCGCAAATTTTATATTTGAATATCTCATTACTGCGAATGGGATGCACTCATGCCGAGCTCTTTGGTAAAGAATGCTTTAGCTGGTAGCAAGTACCAGAATCAGAGCAATGCCGCGGCCCCTGCTCAACAGGCCCAGCCGCAACCGCAATACGCCGCGCCGGAACCGCAGCCGGTCCAGCAGCCAGCCCCGCAATATGCGCCGCAGCCTGCTCCGAACTATGGACCAGCTCCGATGCCGTCCACCTCCGATGAGGAACTGCTGAGGATAGCCGCTCAGCTGGACGTCTGCATCAAGATCATCGGATGCGGCGGTGGCGGATGCAACACGATCAACCGCTGCGTCGATGCGGGAATACAGGGCGCACAGCTCTGTGCCATCAACACCGACGCGAAGCACCTTCTGACGGTGCGCGCCCCGCGCAAGATCCTCATCGGGAAATCGAGGACCCGCGGACTAGGTGCTGGCGCCAAGCCAGAGGTCGGAGAGGAGTCCGCTCGCGAGAACGACATGGAGATCCGCGACTTCCTCACCAACGCCAACATAGTGTTCGTCACCGCTGGAATGGGCGGCGGCACTGGAACGGGTTCCGCTCACTACGTAGCAAACATCGCCAAGGCCCAGATACGCGCGCTAACGATCGGGGTAGTCACGATGCCTTTCAAGGCCGAGGGAACCGTCCGTATGGAGAACGCCCTGTCCGGTCTGAACAAGCTGCGCCAGGTCTGCGACACCACGATCGTCATCCCGAACGACAAGCTCCTGGAGCTGGTCCCGAAGTTGCCGGTCGACGCTGCCTTCAAGGTGGCGGACGAGGTCCTGATGCAGACGATCAAGGGTCTGACAGAGATCATCACAAAGCCTGGCCTGGTCAACCTGGACTATGCTGATATCATGACCGTCATGAACGAGGGCGGGGTCGCCTTCGTCGGGATCGGAGAGGCCAACACCGAGTCAGATGACCGTGTCAAGGCCGCAGTGCACGAGGCGCTCACGTCCCCGATGCTCGGAGAGGTCGAGCTGAAGGAGGCCAAGGGAGCGCTCATACGTGTCGTAGGCGGACCGGACATGACCGTCGGAGAGGCACAGAAGGCGGCCGAGATCGTCACGAACAGCGTCTCGCCGCGCGCCAGGATCATCTGGGGATGCAGCATCGACCCCGAGCTAGAGGGCACGATCAAGATCCTGCTCATCGTGACCGGGGCAAAGTCGCAGTACCTGATGTCATCCCGCGGACCGACCGTCCAGGGAGCGCCAGCGCCAAGGCAGCAGCAGCCTGCACAGAGGCCGCAGCA
>JAJFUT010000119.1 GCA_021372315.1 Methanobacteriota archaeon | reverse complement strand
TTGATCTCGGCGATGCTGCGCAGCCCTTCGGGGCCGACGATCGAAAGATAGACGGCCGCTGCCAACGCCATCAGTGATTCGTTCGTGCAGATGTTCGACGTGGCCTTCGACCTCCTGATGTGCTGCTCCCTCGTCTGGAGGGTCATGCAGTACGCCCTTTGGCCATCGTGGTCCTTCGTCATTCCGATGAGGCGGCCCGGCATCTTCCTGACGTGCTCCATCTTGCATGCGAAGATCCCTAGCAGCGGCCCGCCGAAGTTCATCGGGGAGCCGAGGCCTTGCCCTTCGCCTATGACGATGTCCGCGCCGTACTGTCCAGGCGGGGTCAGCACGCCAAGCGATATCGGGTCGACGCCGATGACGATGACGGCCTCCTTGAGCTCCGAACGGAGCTTCATCGCGTTCGGGTCGATGACGCCAAAGATGTTCGGTACCTCGGCGTAGACGCCGCTGACGTCGTCCCCGAACTTCGACCTGAGGTCATTGAGGTCGATGCCACCGGTGTAAGGATCATAAGAATATTCGACGATCTCCATGCCGATGCCCAGCACGTAGTTCCGGAGGACGCTCTTCTTCTCCCAGCTCATCGCCTCGGGCACGAGGAACTTCTTCCTCGGGCGGATCCTGAAGGACATCGTCGCCGCCTCCCCCAACGCGGTGGACGCGTCATAGTTGGAAGAATTGACGACGTCCATGTCCGTGAGCTCGGAGATCATGCTCTGGTATTCGAACATCGACTGGAGCATGCCCTGGCTTATCTCCGCCTGATAGGGCGTGTATGAAGTTAGGAACTCGGAACGCGATATGATCGAGCGTACGGCCGACGGGACGAAGTGGTCGTAGATGCCGCAGCCCAGGAAGGACGGATGCCCCTCGTTCGTGACGTTGCGGTCCAGCATCTCGCGGATGTACCTGATGACCTCAGGCTCCGTCATCCCCTTCCTCATGCGCAATCCGTCCGTGCGCACGTTCTGCGGAATGTCCGAGAAAAGCTCCTCGACGTCCTCTATGCCCAGGGACGAAAGCATCTTCCTGTCTGCAGCCATGCTGATCGCTCTGGATTGGACACCGTTCGATTAATAGTTTGCCTATCTGGCGTTGAAGCCCGAACCGTCAACGATCCTGGCGTTCGAGACGAGCCTGGAGAAGTACGAGGGCAGCGACTCGACGTCCTTGATCTCGCCCCGGGAGACCCTGGCCATGCGTCCGCGTATCTTGTCGTCGTACGGCACCTCGTTCGCCGCCAGCGCATCGCGCAAAAGTCGGCAGAGATGTCCTCCCTTCCTGTCCCAGTCGGTGAGGATGATCGCCCTTTTCTTCTCCCGCGCCAACTGCTCCGCCACGCGGAATATCCCGTCCCTCGTCTGGACCTGGATCATCTCCCCCTCGACGCCGAGCAGCTTCAGCCCGCTCTGGTCCCTCTTCCCCTCGACGAGGATGACCTGGTCGCTCTCGCGGTTCGCTAGCTCGTCGAGTATCTCAGACAGCAACTTCAGCCTGTCATCGGAGCTCCATGTGGTCATTTGGCCCTCTCCAATTTAGTGACGACCTCATCCTTGTCGAGCGGAACAATCACGGTCTTCATCCTCGCGATGTGACCGACGGAGATCGTAGCCTTGACGCCGAACGTATCGGACAGCAGTTCCTCGACCTCCTTGTTGGCCCGTCCTCCTTCCGGAGGGGCGGTGACCTTGATCACCAGTCTTTTACGCCATTGGTCCACATCTCCGATGGAACACTTCTTCGCGTTCGGGGAGACGATGACGTCTATCTCGGAACCGCCCGGGACGGCTCTGACAGCGTCAGAAAAGCTCACGAGGACCTTGAACGGGCATGGAACGGATAATCCTTGCTATGCTCCGTGCCCGCACAAGAATCATATACGCTCAACAGAATCTGTGCGATTATGGCATCGCCTACCGACAGCCTCACCTTCAGGGAGGTCTCTCAGCTTTCGAAGAAGGAGGAGAACACCTCCGACCTTCAGGAGGTCAGGAGGGACCTCTACGCCGCTTTGCGGGAATATATCGGCAGGCTCAAGCAGGACGGGGACGAGGAGATCAAGGCCGACCCCCTGTCCGTGAAGGCCACGGGCCTCACGAACGAGTACAAGAAGGCGTCGCAGAAGGCGACGATCATATGCCAGACGAGGCTGAGGAAGATAACGCTCATGGCCGTCCGCGCCGGGTTCGGCGCGAGGATGGACACTTCCAAGCTGACCGAGGAGGAGAAGGACTTCTACGAGTCTGTGCTGGACGAGGTCAAGGCGTCGAAGGCCCTCGCCCTGGAGGGGCAGGTGCTCACGACGAAGCACAGCGTCAACGCGTCGCCGTGCGCGCTGCCGGTCTCGATGGCCGATGATGCCGGACCGGGCATATGCAAGACCGGCGACGATGAGGGCAAGGCCCAGATGGTCCTCGTGAGGGTGCTGGAGGACATCCCGCCGTTCAAGGGGAGCGACAGGAAGTACAAGCTCCAGAAGGAGGACGTCGTCTATCTTCCCGCGGTGTTCGGATGCACCCTGGTCCGCTCGGGCAAGGCGGTCGAGCTGGGCCAGAGCAAGAACTGAGGCGCGTTCACTGACGGCTCATTCCGCAAGATTTAACTATGAAGATTTAATAAGGGGACTCGCGGGGCCCGTAGCTTAGCTAGGTTTGAGCGATCGGCTCTTAACCGATAGGTCATGGGTTCGAATCCCATCGGGCCCGCCATTATACATATCCAGTAACGTCATATTTTCCCTCAATCAGGGGGTTTTTTGCACCAAGGGTGTCTGGCATCATCTCCGTTTTTCCTGCATCGAACATTGAATGCAGTCGTTCAACGGATCTGCCTTCCAGTGTACGCCGATAGAACTTTCGGGTTGTTCTCGTGTCGACATGCCCCATAGCATTCGCCACATCCTCGATCATCTCAGGGTGTTCGTCCATTATTAGGTTGCAGAACGTCGCCCTCATCGTCTTCAGTGACCAAGGTTGAAATCCTTCTGGCAGATTCTTGTCTACATTCGCCTTGAATTTCCTGAAAGCGTTCTCGGAGTAGTATGCTACTCCTGTCTCATGGATCATCGGGACGAGGGGTTCGGAGCGCACATCGAAGCCCTTTTCCCTAAGGCGGTCCTCTCTTGCCTTCAGAAATTGTTTCACAAAGGGCTGTGCTGGGCTGAGGATGGGGGCTCTCCTGCACGATCCGTATTTTCCCTTGCCCTTGGGGTTGCTGACCTTGATCGACCAGTTCTTGGTATCCAGATCAGACAGCTTTGCGAGGCGAAGCTCGGAGGGGCGCATCCCCATGTAAGGGTAGGCATACATGACGAACCGAGTTACCTCACCGGTCCATCCATGAATATCCTCAGATGCTTTCCATATCAACTCCAACTCCTCCTTGTCCAAGCTGCGGATCGATTCAGCAGTGCGTTTGCAAAACTGTTCTCCCTTGCGTTCTGCCTCCTGATAGACGACATTCCCGCAGAAGGTGCAGACAGCTTGCAGCACTCCTCGCTCCTTCTCAATGGTCGCACCACTCTTGCCGCCCTTCCTCATGACATTCTCAATCGCGATGATGTCCCGCAGATCGAGACTCTTTGGGTTAACGGTCTTAATGGTGCCTTTCTTCTTCAGGCTTACAAGCAACTTGTTCAACCTGCGAACCTTGCGCTCCATTTCCCTACGTGTTGTCTCTGCCAGATTCCGACATTCCATATACCGGCAGGCCTGGGTCAGGAATGGGTATCGGCCCATGCTCCTCCCCTTCCTCGGCCTACCAACCGAAGGTCTACGGCGCGACCTGCGTTTTTGCGCATTGTCGGCGCCCTCGACCAATGAATCGGGGAAACGGGATGTAAACTTATCGACCGTTTCTGTACCCCCGCTTTGGGATGTTAATCCATTGGTTGCTGGCCTCATCCCCCTAACTGCTCCCGTTTTTGTACCCCGCCCGCTTGAGACGCTTCTTTACTGCCTGATGACTTAATCCGACACTATTGCCGATCTCTCTGTAGCTCAACCCTTCTTCTCTCATGCGAGTGATCTGCGCATCCAAGATTGGATTCAGTGGTCTTCCCAAACGTTTTCCTTCCGACTTCGCCCTTGCCAAACCATCTTTTGTTCTTTCCCGGATTAACTCGAGTTCTAGCTCAGCGACCGCACCTAGAATTGTGAAAAGTAACTTACCAGCAGCGTTGCCGGTGTCGATGTCCTGGTCCGAGCATTTCAGACTCACGCCGTAATGGTTCAGATCATCCAATATCGTTAGCAATTGCTTTGTCGAGCGAGTCATTCTATC
>JAJFUT010000090.1 GCA_021372315.1 Methanobacteriota archaeon | reverse complement strand
CATTTTGGCAGAATATCTGTGTCCGGCCTAGTAGAAAACGCCCGAAAACGGGCGTTCTCGAGAGGTCAACGACCTCTGAAAATCATGTGTCAAATTCTAAAAACAGTGAAATTTTGGACTACTAACTGTCAAGCTCAGGATAAAAATAAGAAACGATGATAGGAAGGAGATCGACATGTGAAGGAGTACCTTCACATCGGATCAAGGTAGCTTGATCATTCCCGCTATCCTCAGCTTCCCGCCTTCGAGCTGTGTCAGGACCGCCTTGGACCCAGGAGGGAACACGAGCTCCTTTTCCATGGATATCTTGATGGTAGGGTTCCTCCAATTGGAGCCGTTGTCTACGGACTCGACGCGGGACGGCTGGAACTGCATCCAATGCCCGACGTGCAGGACCATCCCCTCCTTCAGCGGAGAGGGCCAGTACTTGATCAGCTCGACCTTGCCATCGATGACCTTCTCGCACTTCATCGTTGGATCGTTCGTGAGTACATAACCGCGGTCGAGCTCGTCCGATTCTATGTTCTTCAGCGCGAGGCCGACCCTGTCGCCGAGATCGGATACCTCATAGTCGTCATCGTGCTTCTGGATGGACCTTACCTGAGCCTGCTTCTTCGTTGGCAGGGCGCTGAGCATGTCGTGCTTACGGACGGTGCCCTTGGCAACATACCCCAGGACGACCGTTCCGACCCCCTTGACATTGAAGTGATGATCGATCGGTACTGCGCCGTTGGGGAACGCGCCCTCTCCCATCGGGACCTGGGCCGCCTCGGCCATGAGCATCTCCCTGATGGCTGTGGCGTCGTCCTCGATGAACTTGTACCCTTCAAGCGACGTGCCCTTGATCAAAGGCATGACGCGGTCGGGGGTGATGTAGTTGCGGAGAACGAACCATCCCTTGCTCACTCCGAGACAGTTGAGCATGATCACGCTCTCCCCGAAGCTGGCATCGATCTCGTCGACCACCACCATGGCGTGGGTGGACATCGAGCATGCGTAGAAGAGAGATGCCAGCCTCTCCGGGTATTTCGTCGGTTCTATCAGGCTCACCGTGTCGTGCCCCTTCTTGATATCGTAGAGCGTGAGGTCCGATGCGGTCCCCTTCTTGCCGATGTTCTTGGCGTAATCGTTGGGTGAGATGATGGCGACGTTGAGATTGCCCATGCTCTCTCGCAATCCCTCAAAGCTCATTATCCTTTCGCTTCCACTTGATGAGGTCGGCCTCTTCAGAATCCTGTATCTCTGGACCGGCATATCGTGCTAGATCGATCGCTAGGGCTGGCCCTGTCCTTGAATATCAATCTATAATTGTAAGTGAATATTATTACGAGGGTTGGTGCACTTGAAGGTCAAGGATGGAAGCAGCGCATCGAAGAAGGAACGGCTCGACTCATTGAGGCAGCAGCTTGGAATGATGCAAAGGACCCTGAGGGACGACAATGTCCCCCTTGTCATCGTTTTCGAGGGGCTCGACTACTGGGGTATGTCGGACGATATCAACGATCTTATACGCTGGCTCGATCCGAGGGGATGCGATTTCAACTATATGCTCAAGCCTGGTGTCGAAGATAAGGAACGGCCTTTCATCTGCAGATATTTCCAAAAGATGCCTGCCAAGGGCAGGATAGGCATCTTCGACCGCAGCTGGTACTTCGCTTCGATCTATGATCATTACAAGACGAAGGACGATGCGAGGCTGACCAGGAGGCTCAATGATATCCGGATGCTCGAACGACAGCATCATGACGCTGGTTACCTCATCGTGAAGTTCTTCTTCGACCTCGATGGGAAAGGAAGGAAGAAAAAGAAGAACTCCGATCGTTGCAAGGGAAAGTTCCACCTCTCCGGAGAAGAGTTCATTGACGATTTGAAGGTCGCCAAGGAGGAATGGAATCAGGTGATGCTTTCCACGGACGCTCCATACGCACCATGGATCGTGATCGAGGACGACGAGGAAGCCGATATACCGACAAGGTTGCTCGAATCCCTGATAGATTCGGTCGAGAAGGCGAAGATCGGTATCCCGTCGAAAGACGGCAACATCCGTCCGGCCCAGGCAAGGCTCAAGAACCACAGCCCATTGGACGACATCGATATGGGACTGACCATCAGCAATGATGATTACAAGGCGCGCCTCGATAGCCTGCAGAACGAGCTGGCCGAGCTGCAATGCAAGATGTATCTCAAGAGAAGGCCGTCGATGATCGTCTTCGAAGGGTGGGATGCGGCCGGGAAGGGAGGGAGCATTCTCCGGCTCACGGCCTCGCTCAACCCCAGGGGTTACATGGTCGCGCCGGTCACCGCGCCCAACGACGAGGAGCTGTCGCACCACTACCTTTGGCGTTTCTACAAGAAGGTCCCACGCGACGGCATGATGACCATATTCGATAGGAGCTGGTACGGCAGGGTGCTCGTCGAAAAGGTCGAAGGCATAGCCTCACCGAAGGACGTGGAGCGAGCATATTTCGAGATCAACGAGATGGAAAAGGTGATGTGCGAGCACGGCGTGGTCCTGATGAAGTTCTGGCTCCACATCGACGAGGACGAGCAGCTCAGAAGGTTCAAGGAGAGGGAAGATGACCCAGAGAAGCGCTGGAAGATCACCGAGGACGACTGGAAGAACCGCTCGAACTGGAACAGCTACAAGGAAGCGGTCGACGAGATGATCACCAGGACCAGCACCAATAAGGTCCCCTGGACGATAGTGCCCTCGAACGACAAGAGGTATTCCAGGGTGTCCATCCTGAACAGCATCGTCAAAAGGTTCG
>JAJFUT010000085.1 GCA_021372315.1 Methanobacteriota archaeon | reverse complement strand
GATCAGGAGAAGGCCATGCTCAGGTCGATGCACCAGGTGCTCCAAGGCGTGGAATGGCGCGGGGACAACATCCACAACGCCGTCTACGAGTGCGCCAAGAACTCCGGCATGCCGACGAAGGCGGCCTTCCAGGCGCTCTACATGATATTCATCGTGAAGAAGCAAGGCCCCCGTCTGGGGTACTTCCTATCGAGCCTCGACAAGGCGTTCGTACTCGACAGGATCGCCGCGTTCGCTCAGTAGGGGGTCTTAGGTCTCATGCCGAACAGCAGAAGCGCCAGCGCCAGCCATATGATGAAAGCTATCGTGATGTAGAACACATTGCCCGGGTACCAGTAATTGACCAACACCACCGCGCCTACGATGGCGCAGAGGTTCCCCCAGAACATCGTGAACGAGCCTTCCGAGCGCACGACGCGCTCCTCGGACCTCATGCGCTTCCAGCCCCCGATAACCATGATGTAGGCGCCCAGTCCTATCAGCGCGACCGGCGTGAAGAGGTTCCAATCGTCCGTCAGGTCGCAGAGAACGGCCGTCATTGCTACGATCAGCAGAATGACCGCGACCGTCACCGTGGACAGGCTAAACCTCGAAGGCTCGCTCATGCCGAAGCAATTCGCGGTTCAGATAATAAAACCGACCCTCATTTCTTGAGCATCCCCAGCTCGCCGAGCTTCTCGGGCAAGTACTTGTCCGTCACGAAATCCAGACCGTACTTCGCCAGCGCCTGCTGTTCGGCCTTCTTGTTGAGATGGAGCATCGTCTCGATCTCTCCGCGCCAGAATGCGTCGTTGAACCTCGGGTCGTTGAGCTCCGCCTTAAGGGCGCGCACGTCCATGTCGGTCAGCTTGTCCGTCGGCAGCTCGTAGTTCGTGATATCGGATGCGGTGATGCCGATGAACTCGGCCGTGGGCGTGGCGAGATACTCGGATATGTGCGCCGTCTTGATCGCGCCATACGCCACCGAGGCGAATATCCTGAACGACCAGGGATCTCCGTCGGTGAACACGACGACAGGCAGCTTCATCTCCTCGTTGAGGCGCTTGATGAACCTCCTCGTGCTCCTGGCGGGCTGCCCCTTCAGATGCACGAGGACCGAGTTGAAGTCCTCGGCGAACCCGTTCTCGACGAGACGGTCGAACATACCGCCAGTCTCGATCGCTATGATGAAATCGGCATCGCTCTCGACGATCTTGACCTTGTCCTTCTCGACGTTGTACGGGATGCCGTATCCCGAATCGCCTACGTCGTCGAGGCAGTTGATCCGCTTCGTCCGCCCCTTCCTGTCGAACTCCTCGATCGTCAGGTTTCCGATTATGCTGGCGCCGTTCTCCTCGGGCCTGAGCTTGAAGTCCTCCCTCATGCAGCCGGTGACGATCTCCAGGTCCTCCGAGAGGAGGTTGCTCTCGTCCTGGGAGTTGAACTTCGCCTTGTCCCAGCCCTCGGAGATGTAGTACATCTCCCTGAGAGTGGACGACTTCTTCTGTTTGATCATGTCCTCGATGAGCTCGAGCGTGTACATCGTACGAAGCAGCATGAGCGCGCCGTTCGTCTTCTTGGCGGTCCTGGCACCCGTGGCCTTCCCGTACTTCCAGACGCCATGCTTCGGGTCGAACCGTATGTTGCTCTTCGTTCTCAGGGGAAGTACCATCTTAGGGATCTTCCCAGAGTCGATCTGGTCGTAGATGTCGGAGGCTATCTTGTAAAGTTCCTTGACCGCGTCCCTGTCCGTCTCATCAGTCATCGTTCAGCGCCTCCTTCTGCTCATCGTAGTCGACCTCTTCCTCTTCCTCCTCGACGGCGGCGGGAGCGGTCTCCGTCACCTCGAGACGCTTGACGTCCCAATCGCCTGGCAGAAGGTCCGCCCCGATGACCATCACCGGGTCGATCCCGCTGAAATAGATCTCGTTGTCGTCGTAGGCCTCCTTGTCGAGCCCCTTGAGCGAGAAATTGATGTCGACCTTGTGCGTGGAGGGTATCGTAGGGAGCTCCCACGTGATCTTGCCGTCGTCCTTCACCTCTGCGGGGAAGAACTGAAGGCCGGTGTAGTCGAAGCTGTCCTTCGGAACGACCATGTGGATGTTGATCTTCTGCCCCTTGGGCGTGTAGTTATAGAGGGTGACCCTCACCTTGTGCTTCCCCTTCTCGTAGACGACGGCGTCATCTATCCAGACGACGTTCATGATCTTCGTTATCGTCCCGGAGAGGGCGGGAACGGGCTTGTTCACGATCTTCGCGCTCTTCTGGGCGATGAGCGGGAGGATGATCTGGACGATGTCGAACTTCGCCCTCGTCCTTGATTTCGTCTCCTTCTTGTTCAGGTGGGTCTTGAGGCTCCTTCCGCAGATCTTCAGGGCCAGCTCGATCTCCGCCTGTATATCGGGTATGTTCGCGATCGCCTCCTTGGCCTCGGAAGTGAACGGTATCTTGGTCGATGCGACGTGCACCAGGATGATCGCCGGTCCGAAAGGTATTCCGTTGCCCCCCCTCTGCTCCAGACCATAACGCCTCCAGTCCGTCGACTCGATGGACTTCGTTATGGCGCAGGCTCCCTGCTGGTAGAGCAGGGGCACCCTGTTGGCGAAACGCAGTATCTGGACCGGCTGGTCCTTCGGGAGGTCCCCGCCGTAGACTATTCCGACCTCGACCAGGAACGGATTGCCGGCGTTGACCTTCGGGTCCCTCGTGACCGGGTGGGCGTAGAACTCCGGTCTCTGCTCGACCAGCACGTTCTTCAGCCCCTTCCTTATAAGGCCCTCCCCTATCGGGGAAAGGCAATCGTTCTGAGGGGCCATGATCTTGACCTGCCCTATGGCCGTTATCAATCGTTTGGACTCTTCCAACGATAGGGAGCCAGGGTTCTTCTCTGTCGAAATCATCGCCTTGTCGCAGATCTCCTTGGCCAGGCGGTCGCTTATCCTCGAGAAATCGTTCTGAAAGAACTTGGTCAGGGTCTTCAGCTTCGTTTCCTTGGCCATGTTCATCAGGGTGCCTAGCTCTAAGCCGTCCGGATGTGGCTTTATCTCCTTCGTCGCCGGCGGCAGCTGCTCGTGGGCCCTCTCGAAGACGATCCTCCTGCCCTCCGGGTCTATGAACGTGAACCTCGCGTGAGGATTGACGATGGCCGTCTGTCTCAGGTACTCCATGACCGACTGCTTTCCCTGAAGGTAGCGGCCGTTCATGTAGAACTCGATCTTCGTGCCGTGCTCCTTCCCGTCCCAGATGACCGGGTCCTGCTTCAGCACCTCCGGCATGTTCTTCTTCGTGTTGATGATTATTTCAAGTTCCCAGGCGGTCTCCTCCTGCGCGACCTTTGAGCGGACCCTCGTGGCCTTGCCGGTCGTTATCTGACCGAACATGACCGTGGCCGATATCCCTATTCCCTGCTGCCCCCTTGACTGGCGGACGGCATGGAACCTGGACCCGTAAAGCAATCGTCCGAAGACGTTCGGGATCGCCTTCTTCATGATGCCAGGGCCGTTGTCCTCGACGGTCACCTTGTATTCGTCCTTGTCGACGCGTTCGATCTGCACGCCGACGTCTGGGAGGATCATAGCCTCCTCGCACGCATCGAGCGAATTGTCGACCGCCTCCTTGACCCCCATGATGAGGGACTTCACCTGCGAGTCGAACCCCAAGATCTGTCTGTTCCTTTCGAAGAACTCCGAGACCGAGATCTCCTTCTGCTTCTTTGCAAGCTCCTCAGCAATCGAGCTCATGACATCATCTCTGGACTAAATGAACATGGAATAAATGCATCCCGGGGCTCTATATCCCCGGGAGATAGATAATAATTGCTGGACAAGTTCAAATCTTGTCCGCGGGCTCGAGCTCGCGCCCGCAGTTCCAGCACTTCTTGTCCGTGTCGAAGATGACCGCGTTGCACTTGGGGCACTTCTTCTCCTCCGCCTTGGTCTCAGGCTCGGGGAGCGCCTTCTTGTCATCATCGAATCGCTCGCCGCATTGGGGGCACTTGTCCGCGTTGGCAGGGACCTCGGAACCGCATTCGGAGCAGACGAACTTCTCATCTGTCGCTCCTTCTTTGCGGTCGGCCTCCTCCTTACGCTTCTTCGCATCCTCCATTGTCTTCTGCATGCGCTTCTTGCTCCTATCCATCCACCATGTCAGGAAGAGCAGCATGTAGAAAAGCAGGCCGATCTCAAAGAACGAATAGTATATGCCCGATAAGATGGCCTGGCTCGTTATCTCGCTGGAGGAAGCGTTGATGGGGCCGTAACCCTCACCGGACGTCTGCATCTCCTCTCCGTCCCAGATCTCGTATTCGTAGGCGTAGATGCCCTCTTCATCAAGGACGACCTCGGCATTGAAGATCATGCCATTGGCAGGGTCGGTGGTGTTTCCGACGTGGGTCATATTGTACTGGACGGCCCCATCGCTGTCCCAGCTATTGTCAAGCCAGAGAGTCACGTTCTTGAAAGGGCTGCTTTCGAGGACGACGACCTGGAAGGTGTAAGGCCGATCGCCGAGCATGTCGGTCGTGTTCACCGTCCCGCCTGTCAGGTAACCGTCCAGATCGACGGTCTCAGATTCGGCGCTGTTGATCGAGTTGGCCATGTTGAAACCCCAACCCAATCCGAGAACTATCAGTAGAGCGAGCCCGAACACAGCTAGCTTCTTCCTGTCCTTGATACCGAAGTAGTACGGAATGCCGTACATGATGACCGCAACGGCCATCGCGCTGAAACAGATGTACCAAGTGAAGATCCACAATAAAACTGATACTATCGCTGTCAGTGAAAGCCCCACGACCAGCCCGTACTTCGAGCCGCGGAGCTTGGTCATTACATCGCCAAAGCCGCCGTTTGACATCTGTCCGACATTATCGTTTCATGTTTAAAGATATTGCACGGCCCTCGCATTCCACTGCATTGTCGATACAGGACGGGTTCGCCCACATCTCGGCACGAACGTCCAAGGCCCTTAACATTTTCCACGCTCCGGCCAAGGCTGTCTCGCCGATACGCTAATAATGCAGGCGGGTATTGACGCAACCATTGACAGTACGACCTTCGACCTAGGCGGAGCGCATGCACCGCCGGCCGCCTGATAGCGAAGGTTGATTGCGAGGCCTCAATGGCAACGATCGAGGAACAGATCAAAGAGACCGAAGCTGAGATCGACAAGACTCAGGTAAACAAGCACACCGAGTACCACCTAGGGAAGCTGAAGGCGAAGATCGCCCGGCTCAAGATGGAGGCCGAAAAGCGGCGTTCCCAGGGAGGCGGGGGCGGCAAGTCCTATGGTGTCAAGAAGAGCGGCAGCGCTACCGTGGCGCTGGTCGGGTTCCCGAGCGTAGGAAAGTCCACCCTGCTGAACAAGCTGACGGACGCCAAGAGCGAGGTCGGAGCGTACGACTTCACCACGCTCGACGTCGTGCCTGGGATCATGGAGTACAATAGCGCCAAGATACAGATCCTCGACCTTCCAGGTCTCATCCGCGACGCCTCGAAGGGCAAGGGAAGGGGGCGCGAGGTCCTATCGGTCGTCAGGTCGGCCGACCTTATCCTGTTCATCATGGACCCTTACGACACCAACCTCCACGTGCTCATCAACGAACTGGAGACCACCGGGATCAGGCTGAACACCAGGGCTCCTGACGTGGTCATCACCAGGAAGGAGCAGGGGGGCATAGAGATCAAGACGACCCTGCAGCTCACGAAGATCACCGAGGAGTTCGCCAAGGAGATCGTCGCGGAGTACGGATATGTCAGCGCCGAGGTCGTCATCAGGCAGGACGTCACGGTCGACCAGCTCATCGACGCGCTCACCGGCGACCGTCTCTACATGAAGGCCATATTGGCGATCAACAAGGTCGACATGGCCGACCCGGAATATGTTCAGCAACTTGCGAAGAAGTTCAAGGAATGGCACCCGGTGCTAATATCCGCCCGGTCCGGACTCGGCCTCGATGACCTGAAGGCCGCGATATTCACGCACATTGACCTCATGCGCGTCTACCTGAAGAAGCAGGGACAGGAGGCGGACCTCAAGGAGCCGCTGATCGTCCGCAGGGACGCGTCGGTCGGCGACGTGTGCGATTCGCTGCACAGGGTGTTCAGGAAGAACTTCAGGTATGCGACGGTCTGGGGCGACAGCGCCAAGTTCCCCGGGCAGATGGTCGGCATAGACCACGTGCTCATGGACGGGGACATCCTCAGCATCATCATCAAGACGACGGGCGAGTGACCTTCGTCCGAATGTCTTTATGGGTGTATGGTTTTAGCGAGTGCATGAAGCGCGCAAGGGGATTCTCCACCCGGTCGGTGGATGCGGGAGAGCTCAAGGGGATCAAAGGCTCGGTCAACACTCCGATATTCCAGACGTCCACTTTCTTCTATCCGACCGAAGATGAATCGACCTGGAATGGAGCTGTCCCTAAGGGCACGTACCTCTATTCGAGGCAGGGCAACCCGACGATCGAGGCGGCAGAGAACAAGATCGCCGCGCTCGAAGGGGCCGAACGTGCATTGGTCTTCTCTTCTGGCATGGCCGCCACGTCGACGCTTGCGCTCTCCCTGCTCAACAGCGGGGACAAGATGGTCTCGATGGAGGACATCTATGGTGGAAGCTACAACCTTTTCAAGAACGACCTGTCGAGGTTGGGGATATCGACCAAGTTCGTGTCGTCCGTGCACACCGACGACATAGTCGCTGCTTTGTCGCCAGATGTCAAACTTCTATGGCTCGAGAGCCCGACGAACCCGCTTCTGAAGATCGTCGACATCCCCGAGATATGCAAAGCGGCGAAGGAGATGGGCGTCCTCGTCGCCGTCGACAGCACCTTCGCCTCGCCGATCAACCAGAACCCGATAGAGCTAGGGGCGGACCTCGTGATGCATTCCTGCACGAAGTACCTGAACGGGCATTCGGACCTTCTCGCTGGGACCGTCGCAGGAAGCAACGAGCTTATGGCGGAGATATCGAAGAGAAGGACAACTATGGGCGGGGTCATCGATCCCTTCGGCGCCTTCCTTCTTCTGAGAGGGATGAAGACCTTGGCCGTCCGAATGAGGCAGCACAACGCGAACGCGATGATGATCGCGACGTACCTGCAGGGGCACGAAAAGGTGCAGAAGGTGAACTATCCGGGTCTCCCGTCCCATCCGCAGCACGAGCTGGCAAGGAAGATCATGCGTGGATTTGGCGGCATGGTCTCGTTCGATGTCAAGGGCGGCGTCCAGGGCGCGGAGAGGTTCATGAGGTCGCTGGAGCTGATCAACCGTGCCAGCAGCCTCGGGGGCGTGGAATCCCTGGCAAGCATGCCGCTGAACACGTCGCATACGGCCTTCACGCCCGAGGACAGGCTGAAGCTCGGCATCACCGACTCGATGATACGTCTGTCGGTCGGCATCGAGGACGCTGAAGACCTCATCGACGACCTGGAGCGGTCCCTGGGGCAGATCTGATGACCGTTGATGTTCTCATCTGAGAGTTCAAATATCACCTGTAACCGATTATGGAACATCATATGAGAACGAAGAGATTGGCGCTTCTCGTTGCCGTCGCAGGTGCGGCAATAATGCTGTTCGGTCTTCTGACACCGTCCACGTCAAGCGATGCCAGCGGCGGGATGATGGGTTCCGGGGGCGGTTCGGACGCCACGGTCTATTCGCTCAGCAACGCCGTCATAATGATGATAGGCGCGTTCATGACCGCGATCGGGACGTCTTACTGGGCGTTCAAGGAGGACTATGTCCCTGTGGCCGAAGTATCTTCACATACTCGACCATCTCCAAGTGTGACCGATGATGCCGCGGACGGGCAGATCGAACGCCCTGAGATCGAAAAGGACATGCCGTCGATCCCGAACGAGTACGCACTGACGCTGAGGTTGCTGAGCGGCGACGAGAGGCAAATGTTCCG
>JAJFUT010000078.1 GCA_021372315.1 Methanobacteriota archaeon | reverse complement strand
TCAAAAATATTAATAACGATGGCCTCCCGAAGCAAGGACGGCGCCCTGGACCCCTCCTTCCCCCTCATGGCCTGAGATGCGAACTATTTACATATCTAGCCGCATTTTCATCATTGAAATTATCATCCCTGGATTGAAGGTTTAATTTTCTATCCAGCATCGCACCAGCAAGGCGAACGGTGGTAAGAGTTTATATAAAAGTTGAGTATTAGGGCTCTTTCATCCAAGGGTGATATTAATGAAGATGCCCAGGTCGATTAAGACTTACTGTCCCACTTGCAAAATCCACACAGACCACGAGGTCGAGAGGGTCAAGAAGAAGAAAGCAAGTGAGCTAAAATGGGGTCAGCGGAGATTCAGGAGGGCGACATCCGGTTATGGAGGTTTCCCAAGGCCGAAGCCAGAAGGGCGCGAGAAGCCAACCAAGAGAGTCGCTCTTAGATACCGCTGCAAGAAATGCAAAAAGGCACATCAGAAGCAGTGCTTCCGTGCAAAGAAGTTCGAGCTGACAGAGTGATGCTCATGACACACACCAACAACTTTGTGAAGATCAAGTGCGCAGACTGCGGGAACGAGCAGATTGCGTTCAAGAAGCCAGCGAGCAACGTTACCTGCCATGTCTGCGGTTCCACTTTGATCAAGCCCCTTGGTGGACAGGGAGAGATCAAAGGACAGCTGCTAGAGGTAGTTGACTAATGCCGAAGTCCAGCGAGTTCCCAGAAGAAAGCGAGCTCGTTGTCTGTACAGTACAGAATGTAAAGAGCTTCGGTGCGTTCGTCACACTGGATGAGTACGGCAACAAGGAAGGCTTCGTCCACGTAAGGGACGTCGCCACCGGCTGGGTCAAGTATATCAGGGATTACATCCGAGAGGGGCAGAAGATCGTCTGCAAGGTCATCGGGGTCGATTACAGCAAGGGCCATATCGACCTATCCCTGAAGGCTGTAAACGAACACCAGCGCCGCGACAAGATCCAGGAGTGGAAGAACGAGAACAAGGCCGATAAGCTCATGGAGATCGTGGCCGAGCGTTTGAACAAGACCGTTAAGGAATGTTACGACGAGTTCGGTTTCGCATTGATGGAAAGCTTCGGTACACTTTACGCCGCTTTCGAGGCCGCAGCCGCGAACCCCAAGGCTCTGGAAGAGTCTGAGTTCGAGGGCGACTGGAACAGCGTGTTCAACGATGTTGCGAAGGAGAACGTCACGCCACCCTTTGTCCAGATATCCGGATACCTCGAACTGAGGTGCCCCCTGCCAGATGGGATCGAGAAGATCAAGGAGGCATTGCTCGCCGGAATGGAAGGAAGGAGCGAATGGCTGGTCGTCCAGTACATCGGCGCCCCTAGATACCGTGTCGTCGTGACCGCGGCCGATTATAAGACGGCCGAGGACGAGCTAAAGGAAGCCACGACCGACGTGCTGAACAAGATCAAGGAATGCGGTGGGGAAGGGACCTTCAACCGCGAGACGAACAAGTGATGTCGTCGATGGTTGAGACGCAATCTTATTCAGCATGTTCATTCATTTCAGATCTGGGAATGAGGAGCTCATGAAGACCTCGCTCAGGAAATGCGACACTTGCCAAGAATACACCTTGAAGGACCTTTGCCCGAGGTGCGGTAAGGCGACCATCGTGCCGATACCAGCGCGGTTCTCGCCCGACGACAGGTACGGCAAGTACAGAAGGATGCTTTTGGCGAAAAGGAGGTAACGGGATGGACAGCATATTGATGATCGAGAAGGAAAGGCCTGATCTGAAGGACCCTGTGCTCATCGAGGGTCTGCCGGGAGTCGGCAACGTCGGCAAGCTTGCGGCGGACCATATGGTCGAGCAGCTCAAGGCCGTCAAGTTCGCGGAGATATATTCGAAACATTTCCCGCCGCAGGTCCTGCTGGACGACGCGGGGATCATACGCCTCGTCAGCAACGAGCTCTATTACGTGAAGATGCCCGAGGCCGCGCACGACATCATCATCCTGGTCGGGGACTATCAAGGCCTCACCCCAGATGGGCAGTACGATCTTTCATATCACATGCTCGAGTACGCGAGGAGCCTCAACGTCAAGCGCATGTACACGCTCGGCGGGTACGGCGTCGGCAAGATGATCGAGCACCCGAGGGTGCTTGGTGCAGCTACGGATGAGCACCTCATCGAGGAGATGAAGGAGAAGGGCGTCATCTTCTCCAAGGGAGAGCCGGGAAGCGGCATCGTCGGAGCGTCCGGCCTGCTGCTCGGGCTGGGCAAGACGTTAGGGATGGAGGCCGTGTGCCTCATGGGCGAAACGTCAGGATATTTCGTCGACCCCAAAGGGGCCGAGGCCGTGCTGAACGTCCTGTCAGCGATACTCGGCGTCACCGTCGACTACGGCGCCTTGAGGGACAAGGCGGAACAGATCGACGCTCTAGCCTCGAAGCTCAAGGAGGCCGAGGAGCCTGCCTTCTCGCCGCCGAAGCGAGAGGACCTTGGCTATATCGGCTGATCCAAACACCTTAACGCCCATATTTTTATTTCGGACCTTCGTCCGGAGATCTTTAAAAAAATAAAAAAATAAGGGGAGGTAATCGTGAAACCTCTAGCCCTCCAGAATGCATCCCATCCCATTCTGACAAAGCTACTTCCGAAGATACTTTTCCTCTATCTCTTCGATGCTTGCGAGGGCTCTTTCCGCCTCGTCCATCTTCTTCATCTTGTCGGCTACGAGGTCCACCCTTACGTAGATGAAGTCCCTGATGGCAGCCCTTATCGCTTCCGATCGGGACGGGAAATCGTCGGCCATCACTAGGAAGTCCAACGCTCTGACGTACCGGGCCGGAAGACGCAAGGTCACTTTTTCGAGGTCCTTGTCCTCCATCGTCCCCACATCTTAGAGTACAGAAGAGGTCTTTCCGACCTCTTTTGTCAGACAAAGTATGTTGTGTTGCATATTTAAAGGTTTGTTGCCGGAGGATACTGGACGATAATGAACCACAAGGACTCGTACCATCGGGATGATCTAGCTCCCCGATCGGTCGGTCCCGCCGATCTCGCGTAACTATGTTCAAACAACGATCGCAAAGGTCGTGAACACTGGATAGCGTCGAAGGGTTTCATATCTACGGCAAAATTAAATATGGTGATGTGATTAGGAGGAAAGCCACCCGACTTAGCTCAGACTGGCTGGAGCGGCTGACTGTAGTGGGTTTACCGGCTTGCCGGTTACTTTGACGCCGAAATCAGCAGGCCCCCGGTTCAAATCCGGGAGTCGGGACCATTTCCTTTTTCAATGATCATTTCTTGCTAGTCAGGTAGCGGAGAGCATCCTCGCTCTCGTCGACCACTGACCTCTCGTCCATCGTGAGGATCTTCCAGTCCTTCATGACCGGCCTCCCGTCGCAAATGACCGTCCTGACGTTGCCTGGGTTGGCGCTGTAGACGATGTTCGCCACGGCGTTCTTGAGCGTCAACGGCCTGAGGTTCGGCGCCTTGCCGTCGAGGATGACCAGGTCCGCCTTCTTCCCGACCTCGATCGAGCCAAGGTCGGGCATCCCGATCGCTCTGGCGGCGTTCACGGTCGCAAAGTCCAACACCTGTTGAGCGGGCAGCACGGTCGGGTCCCATCTGCTCGCCTTCTGCAGCAATGACAGTACCTTCATCTCGCCGAACATGTCGAGGCTATTGTTCGTCGTGGAGCCGTCCGTGCCGACGGTAACGTTCACGTTCGATGCCAGCATCTCCGGTATCGGGGCGACTCCCCCGGTCGCGAGCTTCATGTTCGAAACAGGGCAGCTCGATATGCTGCACTTGTTGCGACCCAGGGCGCGTACCTCGTTCACCGTGAGCCAGGCCGAATGCGCGAAGAGACATCTCTCGCTGAGGGCGTTGATGTCCTCGAGATACTCCGTCGGCCTGTTGCCATGCTCCCTCTTGTGGTCGTAGACCTCCTTCCGCGTCTCGGAAAGGTGCATGTGCATGAGCATGTTCTCATCCCTGGAAAGCTCCGCCGCTGCCTGTATCGTCTCTGTCGAACATACATAGACGCCCTGGAGACCGATCCCGGGAGTGACCCTGCACATGTCCTTGTGCTTCTGGTGGAACCTCTTGCAGTTATCGAGCGGGTTACCTTTCTGCGTCGTGTACTCCTCATCGAGCACCGCCCAGCAAAGCACCCCCCTGATGCCTGCATCGTCGACCGCCTTCGCGATGATGTCCTGAGAATAGTAAAGGTCGACGAAGGCCGTCGTGCCGGAGCGTATCATCTCGCACATGCCAAGCTTCGAGCCGATCCTGAGGTCGTTCTCCATCCTGTTGGAGTCGATCGCGAACGTGGTGTCCAGGAAGTTCGGGAACGTCACATCGTCCGCCACCGCCTTCATGACCGACATCGCGACATGCGTATGAGTGTTGATCAGGCCAGGCATGACTATGTCACCCTTTGCCTCAATGACCTCGTCAGCATCGGAGCGGAAATCGCCTATCGCGGCGATCTTCCCTTCCTCGACGAGCACGTCCCCTCGGACCACCTTCCTTTCATTGTCCTGGGTGACGATGGTCGCATCCTTGATCAGCAAGCTCATGTTATCGTCCAGAATATTAGCACTGATGATAAATAGTCATTTGCCAAGGAACGGGATTATTCACGGAAATGTTGTATATGCAGGAATGCTGAGGGTTTTGGCATTAGAACGAAAGAAAAGGGGAAGTGCATAATGACGACGTTGACATTCCTTGGGACGGGGGGCGGAAGGTTCTCCACCATATACCAGGTGCGCGGCACCGGGGGTCTCTACGTCAAGGACGGGGCAAACATCCACATCGACCCAGGCCCGGGAGCGGCGGTCAACATGGCGAAGCTCAAGATGGACCCGGCGAAGACGGACGTCCTCCTCATATCCCACTGCCATCCAGACCATTACTCCGATGCGGAG
>JAJFUT010000072.1 GCA_021372315.1 Methanobacteriota archaeon | reverse complement strand
GAGAGGTATGCGGAGCACCCCTACTCGCATGGTATGTTCGATGGATATGAGGTCGATATCGTTCCCTGTTACAAGATCGATGATACCTCGAAGATGATGTCCGCGGTCGACAGAACTCCTTTCCATACGGAATATGTGATCAAAAACCTCAAGGAATCACAGAAGGACGACGTGAGAATTCTTAAACAGTTCATGAAAGGAATTTGCGCTTACGGAGCCGAGGCGAAGGTGGAGGGTTTCTCGGGTTATCTCGTCGAACTTCTCATCATGAAATACGGCACCTTCACCGACACGATAACCGCTGCATCTAGCTGGAGGAACGGGACGAAGCTAGATCTGGATGGAAGGGGAGACGGGAAGTTCGAGACGCCGCTCGCCTTCATCGACCCGGTGGACAGGTCTAGGAACGTGGCGTCCGCCCTCTCGATGGAGAAGTTCTCCCTGTTCGTTCACGCGTGCAATGAGTATCTAAAGAACCCACGGAGGACGTTCTTCTTCCCTGGCAAAAGGGAAACGCTCTCGGCGGATACGATCAGGAAACGGCTTGCAGAGCTGGGCCATGGAGCCTTGGTGGCGACGTGCCCCAGACCAGATCTCGTTGACGACAATCTCTACCCCCAGGCAAAGAAGACACTTGACGGTCTGACGGTCCAGCTGAGGAACGAGGGTTTCGCTGTCACGGATTCCGCCGTCTATGTCGGCAAGAGCTCGGTCCAGTTGGCCTATCTTATTGAGTCGATGACATTGAGCGATTCGAAGAAGCGCATCGGACCCCCTATCACAATGAAGAACTCCGAGGAGTTTCTGGCAAGATGGCGGGGGGTCGCGGTACTTGGCCCGTACATAGAGGGCGGGCGATGGGTGGCGATGGTCAAGAGAGAAACGACTTGCGCCGTAGAAGCTCTGAAGAAGAGCATCGATATCGCCTCCGTCGGGGAATCGTTCAGGGACGCCCGATTCGACGTCTATGATTCGGAGGGTGCGTTATCGATTGGGTCCAACGAAGGTCTCTCTATGCTGATGGATAAGAGATTCAGCTGGGAGTTGGACGAAAATACGATCTGAACGTCAGTACGACGATCAGAACGGCTCGTTCAACAAAATGATCCAAACGCCCATCGACAACAGGAAGAACAGGAACAGATTGCCGGCCCATGCCTTCTTGTCCAGGTCTTTCAGGTCGATCTTGAACAGTGGGTATAGGAACTTCAAGAGATACATGCCAGCGGCGATGATGATTAGCCCGACCACGAAATGAACGCTCTGAGAGAGGAAGGCGATTATTCCGAACACAATGGCCATCAAGGCCGTTACCCACAATGCCTTCGTTCCTTTGATGTCCTTCTCTAGGAATTCCCTCTCGTTGAAATCTGGAGGGGTCCAAGTAAATTCGGGTTCCTCTTTCTTTCGAGGATCCTTCTTTTTCTTTTGGGCCATGTGGTCCCCTAAAACATGAACGGTTTATAACTATTTTGCATGTGCTCCGAAAGATCTCGAAGAACCGCCCGTTAGTTGAATGTAACCGAATCGGTTATCATGCCCGTACCCGATTGGTGTTGGTGAGGTACTTTCGGTGACCTCCTAAGCTCATTAATAACTATATCGTGGACATAACGAGAGGTAGGTGCATCAATGGCTGAGTTGAAACTAGAAGAGTTGCCAGGAGTAGGGCCCGCAACTGCAGATAAGCTTCGTGATGCCGGTTACAACGATCTGATGTCGATCGCGGTCGAGTCCCCAAAGACTTTGGCTGAGGTCTGCGAGATCGGAGAAAGTACGGCGGCAAAGATCATCGCAGCGGCCAAGCAGGCTGCGGACGTAGGAGGGTTCGAATCGGGAGATTCGATCCTTGAGAGAAGGAAGAAGCTGTCTAAGCTTACATCCAGCTCGAAAGCGTTCGACGATCTCCTCGGAGGCGGCCTCGAATCGCAGTCCATAGTCGAGTTCTATGGCGAGTTCGGCAGCGGGAAGACGCAGATGTGCTTCCAGCTGGCCGTGAACGCTACCATGCCCGTTGAGAAGGGCGGATTGGACGGAGAGGTCATCGTCATCGATACGGAGAACACGTTCAGACCTGAGAGGATAGTCCAGATGGCAGAGGCTCAGGGACTTGACCCGATCGAGACGCTGCAAAAGATACATGTCGCCAGGGCTTACAACTCATCGCACCAGATGTTGCTTGTGGAGAAGGCCCAGGAGATAGCGCTCAAGACGCCGATCCGCCTGATGATAGTCGACTCCCTCACGGCCCACTTCAGGGCGGAGTACGTCGGGCGCGGGACATTGGCCGAGAGGCAGGGATTGCTCAACAAGCATATGCACGACCTGCTGAGGTTCGCGGAC
>JAJFUT010000068.1 GCA_021372315.1 Methanobacteriota archaeon | reverse complement strand
GGAAGAACACGAGGAATATTATCGCCGAAGCGACTATGACCAAGGCATATCGCCTTATGGACCTCTTCAGAAGGTAGTACTTTGAGCTGGGGCTCTTCAAGAAGCGGGACTCCAGTCTCACGAAGATCACGCCCTCTATCGACAGAACTATGACCATGAACAGCACGAAGTATAGGAACGATGGGACGCCTAGGTGGAAAGGCACGATTCCGAAGTCGCCGCTCGTGTACATCAGCGCGATGACGAAAACGACGATTATCATCAACTGGACCGAATATAGCCAATTCCTTACTCGTCTTATGCGGTCGAGGCGGAACCCCCCCTCCATGTCATCCACAGGTTTGGCCATCTTCCACTACCGTCCAGAGAAAAATATCATGGCCGATTAATAAAACTTCCTATTTAAATCTACGATTCAGGGGACCATGGCTGCTTTCATCCTCAGCACCAGGAACATCGCCGCGAAGGTCGGGACCTCGATGACGCCGTCGCCGCTTATCCTCTGCCCTTTGATCAGCAGGTCGACGGGCGCCTTGACATGGACCTTGACCGGGTCGTCGGGGAAGGTCCCGGGGAAGGCATCCCTGAGCGGGTCGAAGTCCGTCAGGTCGTCCCTCCTCATCTCGATCACTCTCATCCCCGTCTTGCCGTGGAGGGAGGACGGCATCCTGATGAGCCGCTTGATGTCCCTGGTGACAGGCTCATCGACCTCCGCGGCCGCGCGCGGCCTCACCTCGGACTTGACTAGGTCGAGCAGGGCCTCCTTGTACCGGTCGGAAACGTACTCGAGGCTGTTGTTCTCCATGATCAGCTGGTAACCGAGCCTCTCCCCTCCCCTGTCCCCGAAGAGGTCCCTCTGCAGCCCCAGCACCGTGGCGTCCTTGTACCTTGAGAGGTTCGGGAACCTCGCACGAACCTCCTCCAGCTCCATGAACCTCAGCTCCTCGAAGAGCTGAGCGGTCGTCCTCCTCGCATGCCCCTTCCATCCGCCGGACCCCTCGGCCGGCATCGCGACGGCCTTCTCCGCCTTCATGTGCGTCTTGTAGTCCTTCACCATCGAGACGCTCTTTGGAAAGATCGCATCCAGGTCCAGGTCCGTCCCCGACACGTAGTCGACGATCTCGCTCCTCTCGTGCGACTTCAACTTCAGGACCTTCTCATCGGAGATGTGCGCGTGATACCCCCTTCCCCCCGAGAAGACGAGCCTTACGTCGGTCTCCCCGAAGCCCATGTCGCCGAAGAGGAAGTCGTCGAGCAGCTTGATCATGTCCTTCTTCACGAGGGAGAGCATCTGGGCATACGACATCGTCTCGGCCCCCTTGATGTGGTCTGCGTCAAGGTCGAAGACCAGGTCCGCGCCGAGCCACCCCTTCTGGTCCATCTTCGGGGCCGAAGGTATCTCGTACAGGGCCGAGGAATAGTATACGTGCATGGGAACCTGGCTGACCAGATACTTCCTCAGGTCGTCCGGCCGCTTGAAACCCACATGCCTGCGGACGAAATCCTTGTCGAAGTACATGAAGCCGAACTCGCGCTGTTCGAATTTGGTGGGGCCAGCTATCGCCGTGCGGGAATAGTATTCCCGGAACCACCGCATCACGAACTCCTGCTCCTTCGTCATCTCGTCCGGGAATGCGCCTCCAGGATTATCTCTTTTCCCCGGACCGCGGGGCGCGAGGCCAACTTATTTAATTTCCAACCATCCATCCCCCTCCGAGTGAAGGGAATGAGGGCATTCGTCCGCGTCATCTATTCGAGCGAGGGTAAGTCTCCTGCAGAAGTAGGCCAGATCCTGATGGGCCTAGGCTTTGACAAGGTGAAGGGCCAGCCGCTCTTCCGAGGCGAGGTCTCGAGCGAGGCGGGTCTGAACAAGCTGCTCGAGGAGCTTCACGTCGCGCTCAGGGGGATGGAGGTGAGATACATCCCTTCGCTGGAAGCGCCATCGGACGAGGCGGGCGCCGTCGTATGCAGCGTCAATGAGGAGCTGTCCTCCTGGAAGGCGCTCGGGATCAACGTCGACGAGCTGAGCGCGCTGCTGGATTCGAACACCAACAAGTTCAGACAGCAGGCGATGGGCATCTTCCGGGAGAAGGTGGACGCGATCATCGCCGCGAAGGAGAAGGACCTCGCAGAGGCGGCCGCAGCATTGGCGAAGGCCGAAAAGGAACGCGAGGAACGCGAGAGGATGGAAGGCCGCGTCAACAATCTGATGAAGATGCTCGGCAAGGAAGGTGGAGCTACCTTCAATGAGCTGCACGCCTCCTCGGGATACGATGTCGAAGAGCTGATAGATATGCTCAAGGGCCTCGTTGAGAGCGGAAAGGCCAGGGCGGCGCAGAACGGCAGGAACGTCGTATACGCCCTGGGCTGATCCGAGCTATTTTTGTCAAAAGAGCCCGCGGGCCGGGTGGCCGCGGCTCATCGATGCCCCATTTTTTCAATACTTGATCTGGTCGTGAAGCTCCTTCATCCCGCTGTACCACTTCACGAACCTCTTGACGCCTTCCTCGATGGTGACCTTCGGGGTCCAGCCCAGCAGCTCCCTGGCGTTCTTGTTGTCTCCCCACGTGTGATCGACGTCGCCCTGCTGAGACGGGAGATGTTCGGGAACGAGGTCCTCCCTGCCGGCCGCCTTCAGTATGCCTTTGACGACCTGGTTCAACGTGACCGTTCGCCCGGAGCAGATGTTCAGCGGCCTCCCTTTCGGGTCGGGGCACGTTCCGCATCTCACGATCGCATCGACCACATCGTCGATGTAGGTGAAGTCCCTGGTCTGCTCGCCGTCGCCGAATATCTGCGGCACGAGGCCCTTCAGCGCGCGGTCGGTGAATATCCTGATCGCCATGTCGGGCCTCTGTCTCGGGCCATAGACCGTGAAATACCTGAGGGACATCGTCTGGAGACCATACAGGTCGTAGAAAAGGCGGCAATAGTCCTCCGCAGCCAGCTTGCTCGCGGCGTAAGGGGACACGGGCTTCAGCACCATGTCTTCGTTGACAGGCAGCACCTTGGAATTGCCGTAGACGGAAGACGATGAGGAGCTGACGACCCTCCTGACCCCCGCGTCCTTCGCCGCCAATAGAACGGACAGCGTCCCAGTGGCGTTGGCCTGGTGCGATCGCATCGGGTCCTTGACGGAAATTCGGACCCCTGCCTGAGCCGCCAGATGGTAGACGACGTCCACGCCTTCGAAGCAGCGCCTCATTTCGTCCGTGCTAAGGATGCTGACCTCGTGCAACGAGAACCTCGGGTCCTTCAGATGCGGTTCGAGGAAGCGCATCTTCCCCGAATAGTAATCGTCGAAGTTATCGATCGCGACGATATCGTGCCCTTTCTCCAGCAGCCTGTCGGTAAGCGTGCTTCCAATGAACCCAGCGGCTCCAGTCACGGCGATTCGCATGATATCGCCCATAGAATTTATCGTATGTATATAGGAGTTGGCCTGGATGGCCGCGGCTAGCATATCAGTCGATATTTTGAACCACACGAACGCGGGTCGGAGGACGATAGGCCCGGGGCCAGGTGGACGCCGCTCGCGGGATCGCCAATGATTCCCACATCAAAGGCTACCCCTTTGCCCAGGTACGGCGGCCACCCTGTCCCCGTCCCCGGATGTTTTTTATGTAATGAATTACAATTCAAAACCATGCCCCGTCCAAAATGCCGTCCCAAGATAGGACACATGCCAAAGGCGAGATCGTTCAAGCCGCAGGGGGTGCCGATGTCCGAGATCGAGGCGATCGAGGTCGGACCGGAGGAGGTCGAGTCGATGAGGCTCGTCGATCTGGAGGGGTTGAGCCAGCTCGATGCCGCAGATCGCATGGGCATCTCCCAGCCAACCTTATGCAGGCTGCTTGCCAGCTGCAGAACGAAGGTAATAGACGCGATAGTGAACGGCAAGGCGATAGGCTTCTCTACATCGGAAAGGGGCGACACCGGATGATGATCGCCAAACTGTCGTTCGTCATGCCCTGCAGCCCCGTGGCCCAGCTGAGCAAGGCGACGGGTCACGGGGTCACGGTCATGAGGTGCGTCCCATCCAACAAAGGCGGGGGGCAGAGCCTGATGAAGGTCGAGAGCGACGATATGGACTCGGTCATGTTGGCAGACAAGCTCGGGAAGGAAACGACCACGGGTTCCTTCAAGGTCACCAATCTGGCGCCTGGCAGGCACTTGGTCACGGCCGAGCATCCGACATGTGAGGCATGCAGGGCGCTCGCGGAGGCGCGTTGTTTCCTTGAGGAAGGCCACGGGGACGAGGATGGCCTTATGAGATGGACGGTCATCGCGCCCGGCCAAGGCGCGCTCAGGGAACTGAAGGATCTCTTGGAGAAGGGAGGGACAAAGGTCGTTCTAGAAAGCGTTCGTCAGCTCAGGTCCGAGAGGGAGCTGACGCTCCATCAGGAGAAGGTCATCAAGCTGGCATTCGACCTAGGATACTATGACATACCGAGAAGGATAGACCTGGCCAAGCTGGGAAAGATGCTGGGCGTTTCCAAACCGACGCTTGATATAATGCTAAGGCGGGCCCAGAGGAAGGTCCTCGCTAGCTTTCTCCGAGCCGAAGGCTAACGGATTAGCCAATTCTATCATCAGCCGATCCCGGTTCACTCAGCTCAACGTCAAAGGGCGATGATGAAATGATCGTTGGAATTTCTAGCAATGGGCACGATGGGTTGAGCGACGAGGTATGCGGGCATTTCGGGAAGGCCCCGACCTATACGCTCGTCGACACCAAGACGGGCGAGGTCAGGACGATCGATAATATGAGCGAGCACGCTGGCGGGACCGGAACGCCGCCGATGCAGCTGGAGAGCGAGGGCGTGAACATCGTCCTATGCGGGAGCCTCGGGCCAAAGGCGATAAAGGCGCTCGAGGAGCGTCATATAGAGGTCTTCGTGGGATGTACTGGTACCGTCGAGGAGGCGCTCACGAGCTGGTCCGCAGGTAAGCTCACCAAGGCGGACCTTGATTCAGCATGCAAGGAACATCATCACTGAACAGAGGGCGCCAAGGATGTCGAATGCACAGTATTCTCGCAGGCCTATCGAGATAACCGAATCAGAGAAGGCGAAACCGACCGTCTTCTCATGTTCCGGATCAGCCAACGTCGGGCAGCTGGCCAATTCCTGCGCACTCGGCTTGGGGTCGGAAGGCCTCGCGGCGTTCGCATGCATAGCAGGCGTAGGATGCCACGAGGAGACGATGTTGGACTTCGCGAGGGGAAGCCCGAAGGTCCTGGCCCTCGACGGCTGCCCGACGTCCTGCTGCTCGAGAAGCCTTCAGCATGCCGGGATAAAGGTGGACGTGAAGGCCGTCATGACCGACCTGATGGGGATGGTGAAGGAGCACGACGCTCTCCCCACGGAATCTGAAGTGAAGGGAGCCATGTGCAAGGTCCGCCGGCTCATCTGACATCAAGAGAACATAGGCGTATTCGAGAAAAGGATGTTATACAAATGGGACAGGGCGGACGCATATTATCACAAAGAGCCAGCCTCGTGAAAGGATAGGCAATCATTTTATAGAAGTGCGAGGGAACGCTTTAAATAACCCGGGCAGTATTTGGAGCGACGGTGAGAAAAATATGGGCGCCGTTACGGCTAATCTAAGGACGTTCCTCATGTTCGCCGTGCTGATAGGGCTGTTCATGGCGATCGGCTGGCTGGTAGGGACGTTCTTCATCGGTGACTGGGTGCTAGGGACGCTGATATTCCTCGTGCTGGCAGGCCTGATCAACTTCATCTCGTACTTCTATTCATCGAAGATAGTGCTCTGGACCTACAAGGCGAAGATCGTCGACGAGGCCCAGTCCCCCAGGCTGCACCGCATCGTGCATGGGATCATATCAAGGAACGGGCTTCCGATGCCGAAGATAGCGATCGTCCCGAGCCAGAACCCCAACGCTTTCGCCACCGGGAGGAACCCGAAGAACGCGGTCGTGGCAGCGACGGAGGGGATATTGCGCCTACTGGACGACAACGAACTGGAAGGCGTTCTGGCGCACGAGATGGCCCACGTCAGGAACAGGGACATACTCACCATGAGCGTCGCGGCGACCGTCGCGGGAGCGATATCCTTCGCATCAAGGATGGCGTTCTATGGATCGATGTTCAGCGGCAACGATAGGAACAACGGCAACTTCATCGTTATGCTCGTCGCAGCCATAACGGCCCCCATCGCTGCCATGTTGCTTCAATTGGCCATCTCCCGTTCGAGGGAGTACAAGGCCGATGAGGAAGGGGCGAGGCTGATCGGAAAGCCTCTCTATCTGGCGAAGGCGCTGGAGAAGCTTGAGGCGGGATCTAGGCAGAACCCGATGAAAATGGGCAGCCCGACGTCCAGCTCGATATTCATCGTGAACCCCTTCAACGGTGGCGCGTTGGTCACGCTGTTCTCGACGCACCCGCCGATGGCCGAGCGCGTCCGCAGGCTCAAGAAGCTCGCGAAGGACATGGGCCAGTACTGAAACTTCTTAGTTCTCTCTTCTTCAACGTTGAAGGGCTCCACGCGCACATGGGAGATCCCCTCAACAACTTCTTTGTTATTACTTCCAGCCGACCGAGAGGTTTCAGAGCAACTTCCATTCCCAGCTTTAATTAAAACTCATAATGGCATTCTAAGCGAATTCTAAGCTTCGATTGGAATTTTTCGACAGACGCCTTGTGCCGGACCTTTTTTTGACCGGTCATCGATTCTGAAAGAATTCGCCAATTGCAACGATTGAGAACATGCACGAACTGGACCAGACTTTACTGGAATCGGCGTCAAGGCCAACAAGGA
>JAJFUT010000033.1 GCA_021372315.1 Methanobacteriota archaeon | reverse complement strand
GATCCCGCTCCCGATAAGAGGCTCGGATACGGCGACATCGAAGGGGTCGTCACGTCACTGGACGTCGAGAGAGGGCTGAACCGCATGGATGAGCTCGGAACGAAGCTGTTCTCCGGCGATGTCAAGAGGATGTGCATGGTCCAATGCGTAGGCTCCAGGGACCCAAGGGTCGGTTCACAGTTATGTTCAAAGATCTGCTGCAAGTACGCGATGAAGATCGCCAAGCTCGTTCGCGCGAGGGCGCCGTCGACGGAGATAACGATGTTCTTCATGGACTGGCGCCCGACCGAGAGGAAGGACGATCTGATGGCTTGGGCCTCGGCGGAGAAAGGTGTCAAGGCGGTCCGCTCCCGCCCGTCCGAGGTCGTCCAAGGGGTCGATGGGAGGCCGGTCGTCAGGTATGCCCTTCCAGGGGACCTCGAGGTCGGGGAGGAGGCGTTCGACCTGGTCGTGCTGTCAATAGGCATCAGGCCTTCGAAGGACAACGAGGACATCGCCGGCATGTTCGGGGCGAAGCTAAATCCGCACGGTTTCTTCTTCGGCGAGGGGAAGCAGGTCCGGATGTTCGAGTCAAAAGGGGTCTTCTTCGCCGGCGCCTGCACTGGCCCGAAGGACATCGAGGAGAGCTCGATGGACGGGGCGGTCGCCGCTTCGAAGATATTCCGATACCTGGAGGCGTCCGAATGAAGGCCCCGTCCCCGACCGGACCGCATTCCGCGATAGAGCCGCCGAAGGGCATCGCGCTCTTCCTCTGCGGATGCAACGGGAAGATAGGCGGAAGGATATCTCTTGACGAGCTCAAGCTGGACGCGATGAACGATGAGCGCGTGCGTTCCATCGATGTCATGGAGGATTGCTGCAGGGACGAGGAGCTCGACAGGATGAGGCTCTCGCTCATGACCGGCGAGGTGGACCGGTTCGTGGTCGCCGGATGCTCCTACAAGACATCGTTTGAAAGGTTCGAGCGCCTGGCCATCGGATCGGGCATAGACCCTTCCCTGATCGAGATATGCAACCTGAACGAGCAATGCGCCTGCGTTCACGAAGGCAAGGAGGCATTGGAAAAGGCCAGGAGGATGCTGGCGGTCTCGATCCAGAGATCGGCCATGCTTCAGCCAGTTCCCCGGACCAAGATAGAGGACGTCGTCCGCACGATGCTGGTGATAGGCAACGGCCACAGCGCCGCCGTCGCATCCATGGGATCGTTCAGCCTCGGCCACGACGTCATGCTAATATGCCCCGGCGGAACGTTCAAGGACGAATCTCACGGCGAGGATGTGTTCACCCTCGAGGAGGAGGGCTTCGACCGCTTCCGCAAGGACGCCGGAGGGAGGTTCACGCTCATCGAGTCGTCGGAACTGAAGGGGCTGGCGGGCGGACCGGGCCGGTTCAAGGCCGACATCGCGACGCCCCATGGGGACATCCAGACCGACGCCGGGTGCGTCATCGTCGCGATGGACGAGGAGGAGGCGGAGAACCCCCTTCAGACGAGGTTCGGCGAAAGGTGCACGGACCAGCACAGCCTCGGCTCCATGCTCCGTTCCGGAAAGAGGCCGAAGGGCACGGTCGTCATGCTGGCGATGGACGAGTCGGGCGAGAGCGCGTTCGACCCGATGTCGACGCACGAGGCGGTGCACAACGCCCTCTACCTGAAGGGATCGAGCCCCAGGTCCGACGTCTACATCGTCACGAAGGAGGTGTTCGCGCTGGGCCAATGCGAGTTCGGTTATCGGCGGGCGCAGGAGTCGGGCGTAAAGATCGTGAGGACCGACCGGTTCCCCGACCTTTCGAAAGAGGGGGAGATGGCCGTCCTGGACGTGCACCTCGGCGAAACGCTGCTGCTAAGATATGACCTGCTGGTCGTCGACAACGTCAGGAAGGTCCCGGACATGAAAGGCATCACCTCGGTCATCGGGCTCCCGCTCGACCGTTCGGGCAGGCTGAGAAGGCCGAACGCGAAGCTCAAGCCGTCCTCCTCCCTCCGGGAGGGGGTCTATCTATGCGGCACCGCGACCGAAAGGAACCTCGGCATCGGTCCGACCCTGGAGGCCAAGGCGGCCGTCGCGAGAGCTTCCGCATCGCTGCACGGCGAGCTGTTCGCCGAGGGGGACAAGGCGGAGGTATGGCAGGAGAAGTGCTCAGCGTGCCTAACGTGCGTCAGGACCTGTCCGTATGGGGCGCCGTCCATAGAAGAGGAGGGCAGGGCATCGATCGACGTCGACCTGTGCCAAGGTTGCGGCGTCTGCGTCGGCATCTGCCCGAGCAAGGCGATACAGATGTGCTCCTTCAGGGACGACCAGATACAGGCCCAGATAAGGGCCGCGCTCGGAGGCGGCGGAAGATGAGGATAATCGCGCTCGTCTGCTCGTTCTGCGGGTACGCCTCGGCGGACATGGCCGGGGTGACCGGTCAGAGCTATCCGGCCAGCGTCGTGCCTGTGAGGATGCCGTGCACCGGAAGGCTGGACGTTTCGCACATCCTATCGGCCTTCAGGAACGGCGCCGACGCCGTCATGGTCGTCGGATGCCTCGAAGGCAATTGCAATTACCAGTACGGGAACATCGAGGCGAGGAAGAGGGTCGAGCAGGCCCGGGGGATTCTCGCTCAGCTCGGCATCGACGGGGAGAGGGTCGAGATGTTCAACATCGCCTCGAACCAGGGGTGGAGGTTCGCCGAGGCGGTCAAGGAGATGGAGGGAAGGGTCCTCAGATTGG
Organism: Methanobacteriota archaeon; assembly: GCA_021372315.1. Taxonomy (GTDB): domain Archaea; phylum Thermoplasmatota; class Thermoplasmata; order Methanomassiliicoccales; family UBA472; genus MVRC01. The sequence continues at coordinate 9,101 of JAJFUT010000033.1, read as the reverse complement.
GGCCTGGACCTGTTCGGAGGTAAGATAGATGATCATCGCGGAGCAGAAGGGGATCGAGGAACTGATCGGCATCTTGGAAGGTCACAAGGACATACTGGTAGTAGGCTGCAGATCATGTGTCGCCATATGCCTGGCAGGCGGCGAGAAGGAGGTCGGCGTCCTCTCCGAGGCGCTGAGGCTGCACTCCGACATGAGGTCGAAGGGCTGGAACATCTCCGAGGTGACGCTGGAGAGGGCGTGCGAGAAGGAATGGGCGTACGAGCTTGACCAGCTCGTCGAGGGCAAGGACTGCGTCATCTCCCTCGCCTGCGGCGTCGGGGCCCAGGTCATCCAGGAACTATTTCCGGACGTCCGCGTCGTCCCGGGACTGAACACGTCGAACATGGGGGCGCCAGAGGAGCAGGGCGTCTACAACGAGAAGTGCGGCGGGTGCGGGGACTGCGTCCTTCACCTGACCGGCGGGATATGCCCTATCGCCAGATGCGCCAAATCGCTGCTTAACGGCCCCTGCGGCGGCTCGCAGGAAGGCAAATGCGAGATCGACCCCGAGGTGCCCTGCGCATGGGACCAGATATATCACAGCCTCGAGAAGCTAGGCCGCCTGGAGCTTATGGACGTCCCGATACCGCCGAAGGACTGGGGGCCCAGCAGGAGCGGCGGTCCTCGCAAGATGGTCAGGTCGGAGGCCATCCTGACCGACGAGCAGAATAGAATGAAAGGGGGCAAAAGATGAGGTCCGGCAGCAATCTGGAGAAGGTTTTGGAGGACGGTCGTTTCGCCGTCACCGCCGAGATCGGGCCCCCGAGATCGGCCGACCCCGAGCCCATCCGGAAGCACGCGAGGGACATGAAAGGCTCCGCGGACGCCTTCAACCTGACGGACAACCAGACGGCGATCGTGAGGCTCTCCAGCATAGCATCAGGCGTCGTATGCCTCCAGGAAGGGATCGAACCCGTCATCCAGATGACGTGCAGGGACCGCAACCGGATCGCCATGCAGTCCGATGTCCTTGGAGCGAGCGCTCTCGGCATCAGGAACGTCCTGTGCATCAGCGGGGACCACCAGGTCTTCGGGAACCAGAAGGAGGCGAAGAACGTCTACGACGTCGACCCCGTCCAACAGCTGATGATGTTCCGCAAGATGCGCGACGAGGCGCAGGTCTGGGGAGGCGACAAGCTGGAGGAGGCGCCGAAACTGTTCCTCGGCGCGGCCGCGAACCCGTTCGCCGATCCGTTCGAATACAGGGTCCGGAGGCTATCGAAGAAGATCAATGCCGGCGCAGACTTCGTCCAGACACAGGCGATATACGACATGGACCGCTTCGAGAGATGGATGGCCCAGGCAAGGGAGCTAGGACTTCACGAGAAGGCGCACATCATAGCCGGAGTGATGCCATTGAGATCGCACAAGGCCGCTATGTACATGAAGAACAAGGTCTCTGGCATGATCGTTCCCGATGCGGTGGTCGACAGATTGCGAACCGCGGCGGACCCAAAGGCCGAAGGGGTCAAGCTCTGCGTCGAGCAGATCGAGCATCTGATGTCCATCGAAGGAGTCCACGGGGTTCACATAATGGCCGTCGCCTGGGAGGAGATCGTGCCTCGGATCGTGAGGGACGCGGGACTGCTGCCCAGACCCTCCGTCCGAGAGGCTATCGTGCACCCATATCATTCGTGATTCTTATGTTCGAAAACCCCAATGGTAATGATAGACGAAACGAATTGCTTTAAATACTGGGAGATTTATAGCACGAATAATCCTGCGCACCACAAGGTGTTTGGGATATAACACAACATAGGTAGTTTAGTAATGTACGGAAACAGAGGTAAGGGCGGATTCCGCCCCAGGAACGATGCGCCACGCGAGATGCACGATGTTACTTGCTCGGACTGCGGACAGCAGACCCAGGTACCGTTCAAGCCAACCGAGGGCAGGCCGGTCTATTGCCGCGACTGCTACGCGAAGCACAAGCCGAAGGACAGGTACTGATCAGCTCAGCTGATTATAGTATTGAGCCGAAAAGCTCTCAAACGCCTTAACTTACATTTCATCCTGATTTTAACGGTTCGATCGATCAGCGTAAGCCTGGCACCGATGGCGCATTCCCCTGTCTATTTCGTTGACCTACATCAGAATGAGCCTTCAAGCCCGCAGGTAGTCGTCGCAGTAGAGCTTCTCGTTCCTGAGGACCTGGGCGGTCTTGATGGTCTCCATCATCTCCTTGTCCTCCGGGTCGAGTATCGCCGCGCTGAGACCGGCGCCCATGAGCATGGCCATGTATGTCCTGTTGACGAGCGGGCGGTCCTTGCATCCGTTCGATATGTTGCTCAGCCCAACGACGGTCCTGATCGGCGGGTCGTTGAGCGCCTGGAACATCTCGATGGCCTTGATGACCTTCATCCCCTGGTCCTGCCCCGCCTTGGTCGGAAGCACAAGCGGGTCGAGCAAGAGCCTGTCGGGCATGATCTCGTGCTCCATGGCCGTCGTGATCATCAGCATCGCCAGCTCCGTCCTCGACTCGGCGTCGTTCGGTATGCCCTTCTCGTCCATGGTCAGGCAGATGATGTCCGAGCCGTACTCTCTGCAGAGAGGGAAGAGCGCGTCCATGTGCTTCTTCTGGGCCGTGGTCGAGTTCATTATGGTCCTGTTCTTAGCCGCCTTGAGGCCGGCCGTCATCGTCTTGGTCCCGGGCGTGTCGATGCACAGCGGCAGGTCGGTGACCTCTTGGACGGCGTTAACGAGCCATTCCATCGCCGCCGGGCCGTCGTCCCTTCCCGGACCCACGTTGATGTCGAGCGCCTGGGCTCCGCATTCGATCTGAAGGACCGCGTGGTCCTGGACCCATCTAGCGTCCCTGCGGTCTATCGCCTTTCCGACCGATACGAACAGCCCGTTGATCCTCTCGCTGATGACGAACATACTGACCGTTCAAGCGAACACGCTCCATCATAAAAAGGGTTCTTATGGGCGTGGAGCGTTGTCATGCAGGGAGAAGGGAACATGGACGAACGCCTGGTAAGACTGCAGGAGGACCTGGGCCACCATTTCGATGACGTCGGTCTCCTCGAGACGGCCCTGAGGCACAGGTCCATGGGGAGCGACAACAACGAGAGGCTGGAGTTCCTCGGGGACTCGGTCCTTTCGTACGTCGTCTCCAAGAGGCTGTTCATCGAAGACGTCAACGCTTCAGAGGCGACCCTCACCAGGACGAGGAGCGTACTGACCGACAGGACGACCCTCAAGAGGATCGCGGAGAGGCTCGGCCTGATCGACATCGTGAAGATCGGCGATTCCCTTCGCGGAAAGTCATCCCAGAAGATGCTCTCGGACGTTGTCGAGGCGATCATAGGCGCCGCTTTCGTCGACGGGGGCATAGAGGCGGCGGAACGTGTCATCGATAAGGTGGTCTTCGCCGGGGACGTTGTCCGGGAGGCCATGGAGCGGCAGGACTGGATCAGCATGGTCAAGGAGTGGTGCGACCGGGAAAGGGTCCAGCTCAGGTACGTCACGTTCGAGGTCGACATGGGCGACCAGAAGGCGTTCCAGGCGTGGCTGACGGTCGGAACGACGACCGAGTCCGGCACAGGCAACAACAAGAAGGAAGCGATGGCAGCGGCGGCAAAGAAGATGGCTGGTCGCTTGGCACCTTGATATGACCTCGTCCATCCGATCTTTAAAATAGGGCGTGGTCATGAAATGCTTTTCCATTGTTCGTGATATTCCTACAATTATTTTCATTATCTAATATTATTTCAATATGACCAAACATTTGATAAGACAAAATTAAAACGTATTACCAAATGCCATTTCATACAGGGGTCGATAGATAGTTAGTGATGCAGGTATCAAAACATCCGCCAGTGACATTCCCCACGTACGACAGGAGGTATCTGGCCATGAGCCTGAACCGGTTTGAGAACATAGGAAAATCGGCGCGGAAGGATGGAGCGAAGCTCATCGGATCGCATACTGACCACCCCATGCACGTGGTCCATGTGTTCTACGAGACGCCGAGCATGGATGCCTTGATGGGCATGATGATGGAACCCGACATCGTGGCAATGATTGCATTCTGCAAGACCCGGGTCTTCCCGGTCATGGACCACAGGTCCACGCACGGGATGCATAAAAATTGAGCAAGGAGAACCATCCAGGTTCGCGACCTCGGTCCTCCTTTTTTATTTCATATACAGAGCCACATCATGTTCGTTCAGGTTTGGCACCGAGACCCGCGAACAGGATGTACTCTCTCGGAACGAATACGACATCATCCTTTCTCTGCAGATGTGTGGACGATGCGACCAGATGATATTTGCATGAGTCACCGCCGACCCGAGACTGACGAGAATCCTTTCGCCCCCATCCAAGCTCGATGCTTATTCGTTCACCATCCTTCGAACGGACGACGAGATCGACGCTTCCTTCGTGCGATTCGTACCACAGATCTCGCAGGAACCCGCTCTTCGCCAGCAAGTTCATTCTACCAACGACAGCATCCTCGAACAGAGCCCCGTACACGGCAGGCGACTCGATCTCCCGACCCATCCTACCAAGCATCGCCGCATGCATCGCCGGAGCGTTGAACTTATAACGAGGGGCCGATCCGACGCGAGCGTGCTCCCCTCCCCTTCCCCTCAGCGTGACGATGATGCCTGCGCGTTCCAAACCTCTGAACGCCGGAGTGATGGTCCCCTTCGACAGCTCCACGGTCTTTCCGATCTTCTCGTACGATATTCGATCCGAATCTGCCAGGAGGTAGGTCATCTGAGATATCTTGACCGAAGTCTCTCGATCGAACGAGCATATCCCAGGCATATCCATGAACACAACCTTCTCGAGGAGCTGAATGTACTTGTTCTTCAGCTCCTGCGGGTCATCCTCCTGCAAGAATATTGGCAGTGAACCCTGGGTCAGATATTTGACGAGCACTCCGGGATTCACGTCACTTCCGCTTCCTGGACTTGCGACCTTCATCAATCGTTCGTAACATTCAGAGGCATCGTCTGAATTGAACAATGCATCGGCAAGATCCTCAGCGGTCTTGGCATCGTATGCACCTAAATTCGAAAGCTCTAGGTACTCAGACAGACCCAATGGAGGGAGTTCGAGGAACCTTCCTCTACGGGCCAGGTCCCCCTGCCCTTGAAGATGTAATGCCGAAGAACCAGTGCACAGCAAAAAGAGGTCAGGCGCCTTGTCATAGATCACTTTGAGGGCCAGCGACCAATCATCATCATATTGGACCTCGTCGAGGAATAGGAAAACGTCCCTCTTCTTCATTGATAGGAAATCTTCTGGGATCATCACCTGGACGGCTTGGAATATTTCCTCGACGCTCGCTCCGACGGCAAGCTTGGCCTCGTCCATGGATACGCACACCATCCTGTTGGCAGCGAATCCTCTTGACAATAGTTCTTGGTACGTTTGGGCCATAAGTGTGCTTTTCCCAGCACCGCGTATGCCTGATATCAGGAGCATATGCTCACCACCTTTCATGTAGCCTTCTACCGACCTCATTACCTCTTTGAACGCATGACGGAGCCTAACTTCCTCTTCCCGACCCGATCCCAGAGCCATACGTTTCATCGCCACGGGGCCCTGAACGATCTTGCTTCTGACGAAGTTCAATACGTCCTCTCTAGGCTCATTCATATATTGTTCATTAGAATAAGACGTAATTAAGGTTTTTCAATACAATGTAATGAACAATAACAATATGATGGTCGGGAAAATGATCTAGAACCATCGGCTCACCATGCTCGATAACGGAAGGGAATAGAGCCTAAAGGCCACCAATCTTTCGTGGAGGCCATGCAGATAATTTCCAGCCGCGATCCCGTTTTCAAACTGGCCGATAGGCATGTTCATAATCTGTCTGGTCCATTCCCATGACCGATGTCTCTCAAGGACACTATCCATCTGGTCGCCGAACTCATGGAGCTGTCGGCGAGGACCTCCCCCAAAGGGCTCGGCCAGGACCTCATCGAAATCAGGGTGCTCACGGATGAGGAGAGGGTCGCGATAGGGAACGACATGCTGGCCTTGGCCGCGGAGACGAGGAGGCAGGGCTTCGAAAGGGACGGAAGGAACGTGCTCGACGCGTCCGGCCTCGTCCTGATAGGCCTGATGCCGCACAAGGGGGCTGGGCTGAACTGCGGGGCCTGCGGTTTCAAGGATTGCGCCTCCTTCAATGCCGCCTCCAACATTGGAGAGTTCGAGGGCCCCAACTGCTCGATCCGCATGCTGGACATGGGCATAGCCCTGGGCTCGGCCGTCAAGACCGCATCCGATCTCAACGTCGACAACAGGATCATGTACCGGATCGGAGTGTCGGCCAGGAGGACCGGCCTCATGAGGTCGAACATCGTCCACGGCATACCGCTCTCGGCGACGGGCAAGAACATCTTCTTCGACCGCGTACCGAAGCAATGAGACGGTCCCGGGGCCAGGCGTAAATGCCTTTCTTCCTGCTCCGGATATCTTTATGTCCTTTCTCGCCATGTACTGCCGGCATACACCTCCGCGTCTATGCCTCTCAAATTACGGAGGATCTCATTTGTCTAAGATCGAGCGTGCTGTCATAAGCGTGTCCAACAAGGACGGCATAGTGGATTTTGCGAAAGGGCTGAGCGGCCTCGGCGTCGAGATCATATCGACCGGAGGCACGGCCTCGTTGCTCAAGAAGAACGGCATCGATGCCATCGGCATCAGTGAGGTGACGGGCTTCCCCGAGATGCTCGACGGCCGCGTCAAGACGCTGCACCCGCTAATATTCGCGGGACTGCTGGCCAAGAGGGACTCCGCCGATCACATGGGCCAGCTCGCCCACATGAAGATCAAGAAGATAGACATGGTCGTCGTCAACCTCTACCCGTTCAAGCAGACGGTCCTAAAGGACCCGAAGGACCTGGACGAGATAATCGAGAACATCGACATCGGCGGTCCGTCGATGATAAGGGCCGCGGCCAAGAACTACGAGGGCGTGGCCGTCGTGACGAACCCGTCGACCTACCGATCGGTCTTCGACGAGATGAAGCTGAACGACAACTCCCTTTCCCTGGAGTCGAGGAAGCGCCTGATGCTGGAGGCGTTCCGCACGACCGCCAACTACGACTGCATGATATCCAACTTCCTCGGGAAGAGCTTCCCGACGGAACTGTTCCCGTCGACGCTGAACATCGGTATGGAGAAGGCGTTCGACCTACGCTACGGAGAGAACCCGGACCAGACGGCGGCCTTCTACACCGACCCGTTCTCCGAGGGCGTCTCGGTGGCCCGCGCCGAGAAGCTGCACGGAAAGGAGATATCCTACAACAACATCCTCGACCTGGAATCGGCCATGGAGCTCGCCGTCGAGTTCTCGAGGCCGACGGCCGTCGTCATCAAGCACACCAACCCCTGCGGCATAGCGTCCGCGGACAAGCTGGTCGATGCCTTCGTCACAGCGTACAACGTCGATCCGCTGGCCGCGTTCGGATGCGTCATCGGGCTCAACAGGGACGTCGACCTGGCCACGGCCGAGCAGATCAGCTCTCACTTCGTCGACTGCGTCATCGCTCCTGGCTATGATGAGGACGCACTCGCGGTCCTGGAGAGGAAGAAGAACATCAGGCTGCTGAGGACCAACGCCCCGATCGTCATGGACGAGAGCCCGGAGCACAAGATGAAGAAGGTCAAGGGCGGGATGCTTGTCCAGACGAACAAGTTCGTCGACGTCAACGGATCGATGCTGAAGGTCGTCACGAAGAGGGCGCCGACGGATGAAGAGGTCCACTCGATGCTCTTCGCGTGGAAGGTCTGCAAGCACGTGTGGTCGAACTCCATCATCCTCGCCAAGGGCGAGAGGGTCGTCGGCATCGGCGCGGGCCAGATGTCTCGCGTAGATTCTTCGATGATCGCCGCCTTCAAGGCGAAGGACGACGCGAAGGGCTCGGTCATGGCGTCGGACGCGTTCTTCCCGTTCAGGGACGGGATAGACGAGGCCGCGAAGGCGGGCGTCACCGCGGTCATCCAGCCAGGCGGCTCAATAAGGGACGCCGAGGTCATACAGGCCGCGGACGAGTACGGGATGGCGATGGTCTTCACAGGGGTCAGGATCTTCAGGCACTGAGCAAGATATTCCTCTATCGGAGCCATCGAAAGGGCATGTCATTTCGTTAAATGGCAGATCCTCCCTCTCCCACCTTCCATCCGAACGTCCGGTTTCGACCATTCCAGTATATACTCTCGGGGTTCTCTATGCACTAGACATTTCTACCCCCTCTGCGATCTTATCCGGGACAGGGTGAAAAGATGATCGAACTGCTTTATGTCGACGATAACCCAGGACTTCGTGAGATCACGCATTTCTTTTTCGATTCGGATCCGAGGTTCAACATAGATGTCTCCCCATCCGCGGATGAAGCGATCATTATGATGAACAAGAAGGAGTACGACGTCATCATATCCGACTTCTGTATGCCGCAGCGCAACGGGGTCGATCTCCTGATAGAGGTCAGGAGGAGATGGCCGGATACTCCTTTCATCATGTACAGCGCGACGGGGGATTGGAGGGTGGTCAGGGATGCCTTGAACAACGGGGCGGATATGTTCATCGGCAAGAGCATCGACATCGTTGAGAGCTTGGAAAGGATGATACCGCCCATCGAGAACCTTGCAAGGTCAAAGAGGGAGAAGGTCAGGTTGGACCAGGAGAACGCGCAGATCCAGCAACTGGTCGATGGTCTTTCCGAGATGATCATAGTCACGGACATGGACCTTCGGATCGTCAGGATGAACCGGAAGGCCATCGAGGTCTCGTCCTCTAGGGTGAGCGAACTTGCGGGAAGGAGCTTCGCAGACTTCCTGAGAGCGGAGGACGTCGACAGAGTGATCGGCGCCTTATGGGGCTCCTTGAACAATCACAATTCCCGGCCGATCAGGTTCAGGCTCGACATCGATCCCAACGTAGCCCATCATGTGGAGATGAGGGTCACGCCGATCAACTATGACAAGCACGATGCCGGAATTGTCCTGTCGATCCGGGACATGGCCGATGCGGAGAGGATCGAAGAGGCCGAGAGGCGAAATCGTGGTCTCGAGCAGATGCTCGACCTGATGCG
>JAJFUT010000077.1 GCA_021372315.1 Methanobacteriota archaeon | reverse complement strand
AAGGATGCGATCGAGGCGATAGAGTACAGCCTCCGCCTTTTCAGGGATAAGTTCGGTTACAAGTGAACCGCAGACCCGTTCCCTATCACCATCTCTCAGAACTTGTCCATCGTTCCCTTTTTCCTCGACAGGTTCTCGAACCACTTGAAGATCATGAACCCGACTATCAGTGCCAGACCGCCGGATATGACCATGTCCATGAGCAGGTCCCCTATCTGAAGTATCGATGAGCCATCGACCGCGGCTCGAGCCGCATCGGTGCCATAGGTCAGCGGGAAGACGTACGCGAACGGCTGTATCACCTCAGGCAGCTTGCTCACCGGGAAGTTGACGCCGCTGAACAGAAGCCCCACGAAGAGGAAGATGTTCGCTATGATCATGGACGTCCTGAGATACAGGCCGACGGAGCTCAGTAGAAGACCGAGGCATACCATCGCCATCGTCATTATGAATATGACCGCGATGAGCGCGGGCCAGTTGGTGTTCGAGAAATCTACGCCGAACACCGCCCATGCATAGAACAGGGCGATGAACACCGTCGCTATTCCATTGAACACCTGGAACATCGCCCTGCCTACGAACATGGCGAACCTGTTGGCCGGGGTCACGAGCACCTCGACGAGGGTCCCCTGCTGCTTCTCCTCGCCAGTGATGTTGCACACCGAGAATATCGCCGTATAGGCCACGGACGAGATGGCGTTGCCTATGGCCACGTAGGCGATATCGGCCTCCGTGCTCCCTCCGGCGAACTTGACGACATAGACGAAGAAGGCGATCTGGAATATGGACATGAAGAACAGCTGCATCATCCAGAGCGCAGGGTTCAGCCACGAGAAGAGCGCCCTCTTCGCCAATACGGCCGAGCTCCAGAAGACCCGAACGCTGAGGGAGACGTAGTTCGACATGTCAGTACCTCACGAAACTTCCGTCCACCCTGACCTTCTTCTCGACCACACCGAAGAGCACGAACGCCACCGCCAGATAGAAGAACGATAGCGCAAGCATGATCCCGACGTCCCCCCAGTAGCCTGTGCTGAACCCATCGTAGTTATCGAGCGCCGCATACCTGATGGCGTCGATCCCCCAGGTCGGACCGAGGGAGAGCGAGAGCGGGTTCGTCCACCATGGAAGGATCGCTATCGGGAACATGGTTCCAGTGCCGACGTAGATCGGGTACTCGAGGCCGTTCGTAAGCACGCTCGCCTGCCTTGTCAGCACGAACGCCGAACAGAACAGCATCCCGAGCATCGAGAGGGATAGGAGCGTGACGAAGAACGCGATGAAGAACAGCATAGGGTCCCTTATCGTGAGATCGGCATCATAGACCGATACCGCTATGACGAAGATGAGGACCCCGTTGAGGATGCCGACGAGGGCGTTCCAGACGGAACGTCCGGCGATGATCCAAACGAGCTTCGAAGGGGTCACCAATATCTGCTCCAGCGTACCGTTGAACCTGTCGGACCCGATGGACCATCCCGATGAATAGAGCGTATTGCCCCACATGCTCATCATCCCTCCTCCAAGCACGGCGTAGAGAACGAAATTTCCTTGCTGACCGCTGAACATGATGAGGGCGACCATGGTGATCATGAACGGCAGTATGACGTTCGGGATTAGCCACTGAGGCTCCGCCACGAACTGCAGGAACTGATGCCTGAACGAGGATGTGACAGCTCTGATCCTAGGCATCGGATTCCACCAGCCATAGATAGGCGTCCTCGAGCGTTGGCTCCTTGACCCTCACGCCGATGACCTTGCTGTTCCCTAGCCTGTTCGCGACTGGCGTCAGCAGCTCGGACGAATCGCACACCTGAACCCTGAGGACCTGTTTGTCCTCGTTCATCGATGCGGTCACGGTCTTGACCCCGTCCAGCTTCTTTATTGAATCGATCTCGGCGGCGGTTATCCCGAACCCTTCGACCTCGATGATGCTCATGTCCTTGAGCAGGGACTTGAGCCCCTTCGGGGAATCGAGGGCGACGACCTTCCCCTTGTTGACGACGGCGATGCGGTCGCAAAGCTCGTCTGCCTCGAACATGTAATGTGTCGTGAGAAGCATGGTCTTGCCCTCCTCGATGAGCGTCTTGATCATGCTCCGAGCATCTCTAGCCGCCTGAGGATCGAGACCGATGGTCGGCTCGTCGAGGAAGATGACCTCGGGGTCGTTGATGAGACCTTTGGCCAGATGGAGACGCTGCTTCATGCCCCTTGAGAAGTCCTCGACCCTTTCGTCCGCCCGGTCAGAGAGGTCTACCTTTCGCAGAAGCTCGTTTATGCGCTCCTCCCTTATGTTCATCGGCACGCCATAGAGGTCCGCGAAATATCTCAGGTTCTGCCTTGCAGTGACACGATAATAGAGACCTTTTTCTCCTCCGAGGACGAGACCGATGTGCTTCCTGACCTCCATCGGGTCAGTCACAACGTCGTGGCCTAGAACTGTGATATGGCCGGACGTCGGAGTGAGGAGAGTGGTCATCATCTTGATCGTCGTGGTCTTGCCAGCACCGTTCGGACCGAGCATGCCGAACAGCTCGCCGCACTTGACGGAGAATGAGATGTTGTCGACGGCCAGCGTCTCTTTCTTCACCCTTTTGATGAACCCTGTGCTGGACCTGTAGACCCTGACCAGGTCTTTGACGTCGATGACCGTTTCAGATGATTGCATGGTGACCAAGTGAATTCCCCGAGCTCGTTCCGAATTATTAAGATTGCTTTGGCGTGGATGAACGTGGAGATCACCACTTGGAGTGCTTATCGCATCCGAGCTCCTTGTGGACCCTGCGAACGTAGTCCGTCCTGAGCTCCTCCACGCGTTCTCCGGGAACGTACTGCACCTTCAACTTCGCCCTCCCGCCATTCACTGATGGCAGAGGCACGAGGACCACCTCGGTCCCGTCGATGTCCGAGAACATCCCTGCGAGAGGGGACCGGACCGGCGACCCGATCTCGCCGACGGTCATGCCCGATCTCTCCCCGGCGGCGTCGTCCCGCCTTATGTGGGCCGCGAAGATCCTCGCCATGCTTTTCCCGAACAGCCGCCTGCATGCGGCGTTCGAGCAGATGATGAGAAGCGATGGCCTTGACGGGGGAACGGCCAGATCTCCTCCCTCGGTCCTGGGAAGCACCGTCTCGAACCCGGAGTCGCTCAAGACCAGCCAATGCACGCTCCCTGCCAAGGACCTCAAGGACACGTCCCCGTCCCTGCCTGAACAGAAGATCGGCTTGAACGTGCTGAAGATGAGCTCTGCCATGTCGAGCGGCGGGTCCGCCCACGATCTGCCGCAAAGGTCCAAGGTGCGCATCTCCTCCTCCATGGCAGCGAGCTCCGATGCCGAACTTGAGGGCCTGTCCTTCGCACCTCCGAGCGGGTCGGTGATCATGACCAAGTTCCTCCTGTTCATGATATCGGTGATTCATTCGGCTGTCCGCACGAATAATTTCCGGTAGGATCGGAGGAATGCCCTTAATGTTCCGGTCTCGGATATCATGACGGGGAACTTCATGCGGGCATTGGTGGCATACGGGACGAGGTACGGCTCCACGAAGGGCATCGCGGAGCGGATGGGTAAGGTGCTGAAGGAGAAGAAGGTGGAGGTCATGATCGAGGAGGCCGAAAGGGTCTCAGCGGCGGACATCGCGTCCCGTGACCTGATCGTCATCGGCAGCGCGATCATCATGGGAAATTGGCTGAGACCGGCGGAGAAGCTCATCGCGTCCAACGAGACGGCCCTGGCCGGTAAGAGGACCGCCCGTCTTCGTCTGTTGCATGGACGCCTCGGACCCGTCGCGCGCGGCCGACGCCCAGATAAACTATCTTGACAACGTCCTGTCGAGATATCCATCAATGGCTCCGATCTCGACAGGGCTCTTCGCTGGCGTCGTGGATTTCAACGCCTACGGGTTCATCATAAAGAAGATCATGAAGAGCGAGGTGGTGAAGAGGGGGCTCGCGGACAGCGACATGAATACGGTCAACGACCTGAGGGATTGGAACGCGATCGATGCCTGAGCCGAATCGTTGCTGAAGCACGCCTGAGAATCATTGGACCTTCCAGACGATATAGGCCGACAAGGCTCATTCGGTTATTATGATGTCCGTGTTCTCGGCGACGATGTTATTGTTGCCTTTGCCGTTGATATGCTCGCCCCTGCATCTGTGGACCAGCTCCGCCATCTCCTCCGAAGAGCATTTGGTGATGCATTTGGCGAATCCGTCGATCCTGATGACATCGCCGGCCTTGAACTTGCCCTCGATGTTCACGATGCCACATGCCAGCAAGGACCTGCCGTCTCTGACCGCCTTTTGAGCTCCCTCGTCGAGCTCGATCTTGCCCTTCGGCGAAGCGAACAATATCCATCTCTGCTTGTTGGTATAGACCTTCTTCGCCGTGAACAGCGTGCCTATCTCCTCTCCCTTGACTATCCTTAGGACGACGTTATCAAGGGTGCCGTTGGCTATGACCATGTTGCACCCCGACGTCATCGAGATCTTCGCCGCGTTTATCTTCGTTCGCATCCCGCCGGTGGAACGTTCGTTCTTGCGGCCGCCGGCCATGCGCTCGATCTCCGGCGTTATCTCATCGACGGTCCGGATAAGCTTCGCGTTCTCGTCGGTGTTTGGGTTGCGGTCATAGAGACCGTCGACGTCCGTGAGCAGTATGAGTAGGTCCGCGTCCATCTTGCTGGCGACCAGAGCGGATAGTTTGTCGTTGTCCCCGAAAACGTCCGCTATCTCATCCGTCGCGATGACGTCGTTCTCGTTGACGATAGGGACGACCCCCAGCTTGAACATCTCGTCGATCGCCTTCTTGAGGTTGAGGTAGCGTACCCTGTCGCTGAAGGCGCCATACGTAAGCAGGACCTGGCCGACCGACCTCCCGTACATCTTGAATATGTCACGGTAGGCCATCATGAGCGTCGCCTGCCCGACCGCCGCGCAGGCCTGCTTCATCGCCATGTCCTTGTTGATCCCGTCGAGACCGAGCTCTGAGGAGCCCGACCCTATCGCGCCCGAGGTCACGAGTATCGTCTGGATGCCGAGCTTCTCCATCTCGACGATCTGCTCGGCCAGCCCTTCGATGTAAGCATCATCGATGCCACCCTCGCTCTTGCAAAGGGTGTTCGTTCCCACCTTGACCACGATGCGCTTCGCCTTTAGGTCTCTCATCGTAACTTCCTGTGCGTGTACTTCTTCGCGTTCGGCCCTACGTAATCAGCGACGATGTGACCGGAGCCGTTCAGGCGGTACTTGTAGATCGCTAAGCCTTCCAGCCCGACCGGACCGCGTGCGTGGGTCTTGTTCGTGCTTATGCCGACCTCCGCCCCGAGACCGTAACGATAGCCGTCTGCGAACCTCGTGGAACAGTTCCACATGACCGAGGCGGAATCGACCTGGTCCTGGAAGAGCTTGGCCTTCGAGGGGTCGCTGGTGATTATAGCGTCAGTGTGATGGGAGCCGTAGGTGTTTATGTGCTCTATGGCCTCCTCGATGCTCTCGACGACCTTGATCGACAGGATGAGGTCGTTGTACTCCGTGGACCAGTCATCATCGACGACCGCGTCGGCCTTGATGACCCTCCTCACCGCAGCGTCCCCTCTCAGGACGACCTTCGCCTTGGAGAACGCCTCCGCCATCTTCGGCAGGATGTCGCCGGCTATCCCTTCGTGCACAAGGAGGGTCTCCATCGCATTGCAGACGGCCGGGTATTGCACCTTGGCGTCGTAGCAGACCCTAACGGCCATGTCCATGTCGGCATCGTTGTCGACGTAGGTGTGGCATACCCCGGCAGCATGCCCGAGGACGGGGATCCTGGTGGAATTCTGGATGGAACGGACGAGCTGGTTGCTCCCCCGCGGGATTATGAGGTCGACCTTGTCGTCCTGCTGCAGTAATCTCTGGAACTCCTCGCGCGTGGAAAGCAGCTGAACGGCGTTGGTGAACCTTTCGTCGATCCTGACGATCGCATCGTTGATCGCGGCAGCCAGGGCCTCGTTGGTGTTCTTCGCCTCGGAGCCGCCCTTGAGGAGCACGGCATTGCCGGACTTGATGCAGAGCGAAGATATCTGGACGAGCGCCTCCGGCCGCGATTCGAAGACAACGCCGATGACACCGATAGGGCACGTGACCTTCTCCAGGACCAGGCCCGCATCGAGCTCGGTCCGTGATATGACCTTTCCGACGACATCCTCCTGCTTGACCAACGACCAGATGGAATCGAGGGACTCGTCGATCTTGGCATCGTCGTACTTGAGCCTCTTCAGGAGGACCTGTGACAGGCCGGACATGTTGGCCTCGGCGAGGTCCTTCTCATTGGCGCTGACGATGATCCTGCGCCTCAATGAGAGCATGTCGGCGATGGCCTCCAGGGCCTTGTTCCTGATGTTCCCTGGAATGCTCTGAAGCCTGTACGACGCTTCCTTGCTGGCGACAGCTGCCTTCCTGACATCGTCCATATCACCCACAGGATGGAGGGAAATGCCATAAGTCTTTCTATCAGGCATGCGGCCGGGCCATTGGTGCGGGCCCTGCCCCGATCGAGATGCGCGAACGGACGTCAATCGTAAGGCCAGTAAAGCTCCGTCACCAGCTGGGAAGGGTCGTTCACCTCGTCCAGACTGTCGAAGTACACCTCCCACATCTCGGTCCTGGGCCTCAGACTGTTCTCGCTCATCCAACGGAGCATCTCGTTGTAGGATTCGGCCAGCTTGTCGTACGGCCCGATGTGCATCGCGGCGACCACCTTCCCTCCAGGCAGCGTCGTCGCCTTGACCCGCCCTTCCCCTTCCATGACCTCCGCGCAGGGGAAACCGGCCTCCATGTCCGTTGACCTGTCATCGTATGAATGGTAGAAGGCGAACGGCGGGCCGTTCGGCTGGATGCCGTTCCTCATCATATATCCGATGACCTCCCCGTAGGACTCGCCCATGCTATTGGCGATGTTCTCGAACGCCACCACCCCACGCACGGACATGCCGTTGACAGGGGCGGTCTCCACCATCCTGATGTCCTTGATCACGAGAATCCATTCGGCTGAGGATAATTATCATTTTCGGAGAATTCGCCGGACACTGACAGTTATTTATTGCAGCCAGGTGGATATCGGGACGTTAGATATGTCCCACAGGTTCTTCATAACGGACGTTTTCGCCGAAAGCAGATACTCAGGGAACCAGCTGGCCACGTTCTTCGATGCGGAAGACATCTCGTCGGAGGAGATGCGATCGATCGCCAGGGAGACGAACTTCTCGGAAACGACGTTCATCCTGGGGGACAGGAGGCCGAACGGAGGCTATGATGTTCGCATATTCACGCCTGAGAGCGAGCTTCCGTTCGCCGGACATCCGACGCTGGGCACGGCCTTCCTGATATGGAAGCATGTGATGAAGGGCGACGGCAGGAGGGTGTGCTTGAACCTTAAGGTGGGCCAGATACCGGTGGACGTCCCGGACAGGGAGAGTGGCATTTTCTGGATGACCCAGGCGACCCCCGTCTTCGGAAAGGACCTTGGCGGGAGCGAGGTGATGGAGATACTTGGCCTCGAAGAGAGCGACCTTGACGAAAAGCATCCTGTCCAGGTGGTCTCGACCGGGTTCCCGTTCCTCATCGTGCCGCTCAGGACGCTCGACGCACTTCGCAGGGCGACGGTCGACCGAAAGAAGTACTTCGACCATCTGGCAAAAGGATTTCCAGACAACATCCTCATCTTCTCTCCCGAGACGTATCATGCGGACGAGGACCTGTCGGTGCGAGCGTTCCCGGTCAGCCAGGGCATCCCCGAGGACCCCGCGACAGGGAGCGGGAACGGATGCCTGGCCGCGTACTTGGCCGAGCACAGGTACTTCGGCAGCGACAAGGTCGTTGCTGTGGTGGGGCAGGGCCATGAGGTGGGAAGGCCGTCCAAGCTGTCGCTGAGGACCTCCAGGAAAGAGGGGTCGTTCGAGGTCCGTGTGGGCGGGAGGGTCGTGCAGATCGCGGAAGGGACCTGGGGCTGACCGATGCTTCTCTGTGACGAACGTTCGTTGAAATCCTCAATATTATTGTTTGTAAATATTTAAAAAACGCAAAATATATAAACACGCCCGCTAAGTGTTTTACCGGGATGCACGATGGAAAACACTTCGGGTGTTGGAGTTCCGCAGAATGGTAAAGGAGCTGAGCAGGGCGTCCCCCTGCAATCTCCGAGCGGTCAAGGGACGGTTTACAATTCTCAGTCGGACGATGAGATCAAGAGGTTCGCCGACCAGCTGGCGGTGAGCATCAAGATCATGGGATGCGGCGGGGGAGGCTGCAACACCGTGCACAGGTGCCATAACGCCAACATAACGGGCGCCCAGCTATGCGCGTTGAACACGGACGCGAAGCATCTGCTGTCGATCACGGCGCCAACGAAGATCCTGATGGGCAAGACCGCGACCCGGGGGCTGGGCGCTGGCGCCATTCCCAGGGTTGGAGAGCAGGCCGCGATGGAGAGCGGCATCGAGATCAGGAACTACATGAACGGCGCCAACATAGTCTTCGTCACGGCCGGCATGGGCGGCGGCACGGGCACGGGATCGGCACATTACGTCGCTGATATCGCGAAGAACCAACTGAGAGCGCTGACGATCGGGGTCGTGACCCTTCCGTTCAAGGCCGAGGGCACGGTCAGGATGGAGAACGCCATCACTGGCCTGCGCCAGCTTGCAGCAGTATGCGACACGACCATCGTGGTGCTCAACGACAAGCTCATCCAGCTGGTGCCGAAATTGCCGGTCGAGGCCGCGTTCAAGGTGGCCGACGAGGTCCTGATGCAGACGATAAAAGGCCTCACGGAGATCGTGACGAAGCCCGGCCTGGTGAATCTTGATTATTCAGACATACAGACGATCATGGAGGAGGGCGGGATGGCGTTCGTCGGGATAGGCGAGTCCGATTCCGACGACGACAGGGTCACGGCGGCCGTCAACGAGGCGCTCAGCTCACCGCTGCTGGGCGACATAGATATGAAGGGCTCCAAGGGAGTGATGATCAGGGTCACTGGCGGGCCGACCATGACGGTCGACGAGGCCCAGAAGGCCGCGAGCATCGTCGGGAGCCGGGTCAGTCCGAACGCCAGGATCATATGGGGATGCTCCGTCGAACCTGAGCTGGAGAACACCATCAAGGTGCTGCTCATATTCACCGGAGCGAGGTCCCCGTTCTTGATAGGGAGAGGAGGGCAACCGACCCTGGGCGCGTCTGGCATGGCGAAGGGGGCGTCAGCCGGGGGAGCCGGAGCGTATTGAGGTCGGGATCCGGGGAGGGGGTCGGCCTCGTCGGTCGATCCCCTTCCTTTTTTATTTATTATGATTATTAAAAATAGACCGGGCCGATGCGGCCCATCGTTCATACGGCATCGGCGAGCAGCACCCGGCCCTCCTGCTTTCTGAGGATCCTTCCGGCCAGGTATGGCGAGAGCGCTGTGAACGCTCGGACCGCTGCCATCGGTCGGTCCTCTTGCCCTTTTTCGAATCAGTTTATATACTCCACCTCATTTGAGGTCATTCACGGGAGATCGTATGAATCACGGTAAGTTGTCGGCCAAGATCGGAAAGAAGATCGCGGGGGCGATCAAGCGCGCGCACCGCGATGAGCTGATGGTCTTCTACGACTCCGGGGAGAAGAGCGATGGCACCAAGCTCCCGCTATATTATGGGGTTCAGGACCCGCTAGGGCCGACGGACGTCCTTGCCGAAGCGGACATCGTAGTAGCGGATACGGTCACCAACGCCATACTCATCATCTGCAAGTTCGGGGTGGAAGATGCGCCGGCTGCCAACGTCCTCGGCGACATGGCCGTCGTCCTTGCGGCGGAGAAGATGAAGATCAAGGGACGCGACTTCACAACCGACAAGGCCCATTGCCTGCTCGGCTACCGCTGCGAGGAGACGAAGCAGGAAGGGTTCGGGATGTCCCAGAAGAGGCTCTATTCATATGGTTCCATGTTCGCGCCGATGCTGTGCGACGAACGCCGCCGCGGCGTCGAGTTCACTCTCATCGCGCGCAAGGAATATGATAAGATATTCGAGGAGATGCAACGAGTCATCTGTCACCGACTTGGTATAGACCCTTGATCTGGAAATGATCAGACGGCCCTGTTCACGGCGACCGTCCACTCCGAGCGATCCCACCTTGGTCCACATCACCGTCTTGCGACCTCTTCTCCGTCTGCTTCGAAAGAGTAGATGCCGGTCCCGCCGCTCTCGTTCACCGTCCTCGAGGCCATGTTCCTGATCTCGGTGAAGTTCTCGTATGAC